>CAYRLT010000455.1:0-8327 GCA_964425095.1 uncultured Luteolibacter sp. | reverse complement strand
CAATCAGGGCGCGTTCGAGATCGGCGGGCGTTCGTTAGGGATCAACATCGAGTTGCCCTTCGAGCAAGAGATCAATCCCTACGTCCAGCACTCGATCACCATGCGCTATTTTTTCACCCGCAAGGTAGTGCTCGTGAAGTATTCCTATGCATTCATTGTCATGCCGGGCGGGGCTGGCACCATGGATGAGATGTTCGAGACGATGACACTCATCCAAACTGGAAAGCTCAAGGGTTTCCCGATCATCCTGATGGGCAAGGAATACTGGCAGCCGCTGATGGATTTTGTCTATCGGATGGCTGATGAAGGGATGATCAGTCCGGAAGATCCTGAGTTGATCTTTTTTACCGACGACGTTGAAGACGCCGTGGCGCATCTCCAGCGGCATGCAGTGCGGCAGTTCGGCCTACGCAAAAAACGCACACCGCATCCGATTCGCGTACTCGGGGAAAAACCGATTGTTGGTTAGCTTTTCAGATTTATTAATTGGGCTCGGGCAAATATTTGCGGAGCACGGTGTCCACGGTTTGGTCGGGTTCAATGGGGCCGTAGTTTTTTTCAAATCCTGCGCGGCGCAGTGTGTCGCGGACTACGCTGTGAGCTTCGGCGAGGCGGAATTCGATCCCGCGTTCGCACAAGCTTTCACGGATTTCATCGAGCAATTCCACGCCTGCTAGATCGATGAGCGGAACCGTGCCGAGGAAAAACACGGCGATGCGCGGCGCGGGTTCGTGAGCTGCCAGCAAGTTAAAGAAACGTTCGCGGACGTAATCCGTGTTGAAATAAAGCACTGAGCCGTCACAACGGAAGATGAATGTGCTGGGAACGCGCTGGTTGCCTGCGTGGCGGATCACATCGGCGAAATAAGCGGTGCCCGGGACGCGCCCGAGCTCGGTCGTATGTGGATACATGGTCCGCCGGATGAGCAGTAAAAGCGAGAGGATGGCCCCGATGAGCACGCCCATCAGCAATCCCGAGCCGAGCACACCAAGCAGGGCGGTGATCGCCACCGCAAACTCGCTGCGGCTGAATTTCCAGGTTTGCTTGAGGGCGTCGATTTTAAGCAATCCGGTCACGGCGGCGAGCACGATGGCGGCGAGTACCGGCTGAGGCAGGAACCGCAGATAAGCGGATAGATAAAAGACGACCAGCAGCATGAATAGTGAGGCGATGAAGCCGGAGAGCGGTGTTTTCGCGCCGCTGGATTCGTTGACGAGGGATTGCGACATGCCGCCGCTGGTTGGGAATCCTTGGCCGAGGCCGGCGGCAAGGTTCGCGCCAGCGAGCGCTAGGAACTCCTGGTCATTGTTCATGCGGTAGCCGTGCTTGCGCGCGAACATGCGGCCTATGGCTGCGGTTTCCACAGACCCTAACAGGAAGCAGGCCATCGCCAATGACAGCAATAAATTCAGATCGCTCCACTGCAATCCATGGAAGCTGAAATCCGGCATGCCCTGGGGGACGGCGCCGAGCATTTTGACGCCATGGGCTTCAAGCCCGCCATATGCCCCAAGCAGCAACCCGCCGACTACGACGACCAAGGCGGCGGGAATCCGGGGAAATAGGCGTTTGCCCAATAGCAGGGCGGCGAGCGCGACACCGCCGACGGCAAGCGATGCCGGATTGGTCTCCGCGGCATGATGCCCGAAATAGCGCGCTCTCTCCCAAAAATCTCCGTGTGAACCATGGAAGCCGCAAAGTTTTGGCAACTGGGTGGACATCAGATGTAGGGCGACGCCGCACTTGAAGCCGGTCATGACCGACTCCGAGATGAAGCTCACAATCGCACCCGCGCGAAACAAACGCGCGAGCAAAGCCAAGACCGCAACTAATATTGCCGTGGCTGCCGCCAGGGAGGCGTGGCGTATGGGGTCGCCTCCGGAGATGGGGCCCAGAGTAGCGCCTACCAGCAACGAAATGGCGGAGGTGACCGTGATTGCGGTTTGGCGGGAACTGGTGAACAACCAATAGAACAACCCTGAAAAAAGGCAGGCATAGAGACCGGCTTCGGGCGGAAGCCCGGCCAATGAGGCGTCACCGAGTCCTGCGGGAATCAGATATGCCGCCAGTGTGATGCCCGCGACAACATCGGCACGCAGCCAGCTTGGCTGATACCCGCGCAGCCAAGTGATGGCCGGGATGAATCCTGAAAGGCGGGAGGAAATGCTACGGCTCATGGGGCGGTCATGATCTGCAGATTGCGAAGTGGTTTTTTATGCGGACGCGTCGTAAGAAAGAGGGGTGGAGGAAGGTGTCAGCGGTTGCCATGGTGCAATTTTGGATTGATCATTCTGTTCCACGGTTCCTGAGGATGACAAGCTTTGGATCTTGCATGCAGAATAGAACCTTGGTCATACCGAAAATTGGCTTTCTTTTGCCGGAAGTCAACTCCGCCCCGGCGGTTGAGCTGCGGCATGCCGGAGTCGCGAAGCAGTTGAACTGGACTGGTGTTCGCGCTCATGGCATGCATTGCCGCGCGGCAATCTGCGCTGATAAGAAGCAGTCTCCCAGCAATCCCGCCACAGTCCCCGGTTCTTAAACCCATGATGATTGATCCACAGAAACAATTATCCGCCTCCGCCGAGTGTCTCGTCGTAGATTTGCCGGCGGATGTCCGAAACTTGTTCGACGACCCCGCATCATGGCAGGTGTTTGCCTCCGGCCATGCGGAAGGGCGGCTTTCGCGGGTTGCCGCGCCGGATGGAAGTTCAGGGGTGCGCTTGGATTATGATTTTCACGGTGGCGGTGGTTTCATTGCGATGAGGCAGGTCATTCCCCTCAAATTGCCGGAGACCTTCGAGATCGGATTTCGCCTGCGCGGAGAGGGAGCGCGCAACCATTTCGAATTCAAGGTGACTTCTCCGGGTGGGGCTAATGTCTGGCGGCATCTGAGCCAGGACTATCAGCTCCCGAACGAATGGAAGGATTACTGCATTTCCGAACGGGAATTGCCATTCGCGTGGGGGCCTGCTGGCGGCGGAGCTCCATCCAAAGTCGAAGCGGTGGAAATCGTCATTGCGGCGGGTCCCGGCGGCAAGGGGAGCCTTGAACTTGTCGGGGCTACGCTGGAGGACCAAACTCTGCGTGCGCCTCAATGGGTCCGGGCTTCCAGTCATCTAGCAGGAAATCCGCCGGAGGCTGCGTTCGATGTCGACCCTCACACTGAGTGGCAGGCCGCGCCTGATGATGTCAAACCATGGTGGGCGATCGATTTTGGTAGGAGCCTACGTTACGGCGGATTGGTTATAGAGTGGCCGGCCTCGCTTCCACCGCGGATCTATCAGATCGAGTTTTCCCATGATGCCGTATCATGGGAGATTCTACACCGGGCGACTCATGACTTGGGCGTAAAAAGCCATATTTCGGCACACGGAGCGGTGGCTCGGTATCTGAGAGTCAATTTCGAAAATGCCGGGTGCGCCGCATTGCGTTCGCTCTCGATGCGGCCAGACGCGTTTTCCAGTAGTCCGAACGAATTTATTCACTCGGTGGTTACCGATTTCCCACGCGGATGGTTTCCACGCTATTGGTATCGTGAGCAATCTTATTGGACGCCAGTTGGCAGTCCGGAAGGAAAACGCCGGGCCCTGATCAACGAAGAGGGTATGGTCGAGGTGGATGAGGGAGGATTCTCTTTGGAGCCCTTTGTTTTAACTTCATCCGATCTTACCACCTGGGCGAATGTGAAAACCAGTCGATCGTTGGAAAAAGGTGGAGCGCCGCTGCCTCGTGTGTCGTGGCACGCGGAGGGTTTGCGCCTCGATATTCTGCCATGGGTCGACGGTCGGAGTGATGATCTAACGCTCCATGTGACCTATCGGCTCAAGTGTGCGAAATCCCCTCATGGTGGACGCCTGATCGTTGCGGTACGGCCATTTCAGGTGAATCCACCTTGGCAGGCATTTCGAAATCTTGGCGGTCGCAGCCCGATCCATCGGGTCTCGTGCGCCAGCGGAAGTCTCTGCGTCAATGACCGGGAAATCATTGCTACGCCAGGGCCGAACTCTTACGGTGCTGCTATGTTTGAGGAAGGCGGCGTGCTCGGATTTCTATCAGGTGGAGTGATGCCTGGGCGAGTCAGCCTTGAGGATGAGTCCGGGCTCGCCTCCGCAGCGCTGGCTTGGGAATTTCCTCCTGGCACGACGCAGTTGGAAGTTACGGTTTCGGTGCCTTACTTCGGACGCGTCAATGAGCCGACGGAAAACGCGAGGCGCAAGGCGCTCGCGCACTGGAAGAGGAAGCTTAAATCCGTCATTTGGCAGGTTCCGACTAGCGCGGTGCCGGCGTTCGATTGTTTCCGCACGGCGGCCGCCCACATTCTAATCAATCGTGATGGTCCCGCGATCCAACCGGGTCCCCGGCGCTACACCCGGTCCTGGATTCGTGATTGTGTGATCATGGGAGCCGCGCTGGCCAAGGCTGGCGTTCCATCCGCATTGCACGATTTCCTAACATGGTATGCGCGTTTTCAACGCGAGGATGGATTCGTTCCCTGTGTGGTTGATCGCGACGGGATTGATTGGTTGGTCGAGCATGACAGTCACGGGCAATTCTTGTGGGGAATCCGCGAGGTCTTGCGCAACAGCGGAGATCGAAATTTTCTACTGGAATTGCTGCCTTATGCGCAAAAAGCCGCCGACTATTTGATCGTTCTCCGCAAGGAACGCATGACGAAGGAGTATAGTTCCGAAGAGCGTTCGGTTTTCTACGGGCTCTTGCCGGAATCCGCCAGTCATGAAGGTTACCTAGCACATCCCGTGCATTCCTATTGGGATGATTTCTGGGGCGTCCGTGGTCTTGAAGCGGCGGCGGATCTGGCGGAAGCGGTGGGTATGGACTCTGACGCCGCGCGGTGGAGAAAGGAAGCCGCTGGTTTCCAAGACGATCTGCTTCGGTCAATCGACCAAGTTATCGCAGACAAAAAACTCGCCTATATTCCGGGTTCCGTTGAGTGGGCGGATTTTGATCCCACCGCGACGTCCAATGCGATCGCCATGCTTGATTTCGCAGACGCACTGCCGGAAGGACCACTGAATGCGATGCTCGAAACCTATCTGGATGGATTTCGCCGGAAACATCGCGGTGAAATGCAATGGAACAACTACACCGCCTATGAAATCCGTATCATCGGGGCCTTTGTCCGTCTGGGGAAACGCGGTGTTGCCAATGAATTGCTGGAGTTCTTTCTATCGGATCGACGTCCTCGCGAATGGAATCAGTGGCCGGAAATCACTTGGAAAGATCCGCTTTCGCCAGGCCATCTGGGCGATGTGCCGCACACATGGATCGCTGCGGAATACCTGCTCGCACTGGCCTCTATGGTCGCTGCCGAGCGCGAGTCATCCGCCTCGCTAGTGCTGGCATCCGGCATGCCGTGGGCATGGATCTCCGAGGAATCGGGGTTTGCCGTGAGCCACTTGCCGACACGTTACGGTCCTCTGGATTTCCGCATCCATGCTACCAGCGATGAGTTGATCCATGTTGAGATCGCCGACACGATCACGATTCCACCGGGCGGTCTCTGGATTATTCCACCCTTGCCGGAGGGGAAACAGATTTGCTCGGTCATGTCGGTGGACGGAGATTCCATGCAGTGTGTGGTTTCGGGTAACCAGATCCAGATCCACTGTCTGCCCTGCGCGGCGGTTCTGTGCCTTGCAATAGAAGCCTGAGTGGTGATCGTGGCGCGGGCATGCTTGTTCAGTGTGAAAAACCCTTTGCGCTGCGCCTCCCTCCGCGAAGTGCTGGATACCTAGGGCCTTCAAGCGGTTCACCGGCTGGCAGGCTTGTGGAAAAAGCGGGAATTGACGTTTTAAAGCCAGCCCTTACGCCGACAATAAAGGTAGGGGATCAGAACTGAGATCACCATCAGCATGAGCGAGAAAGGATAGCCAAACTTCCATTGCAATTCGGGCATGAATTCAAAATTCATGCCATACAAACTGGCGACCAGGGTAGGGGGTAGGAAAATCACAGCCGCCACTGTGAAGATTTTCACAATCGCGTTTTGCTCGATGTTGATGAGTCCGAGCGTAGCGTCTAACATGAAGCTAACCTTGCTCGATAGGAATCCGGCAAATTCTGCCAGCGACTGGAGGTCCCGGAGAAGCGGCTTGAGGCGCAGGAATAGCGGGGTAATCCGCTCGGGCACGTCCTCGTCCAAGTCTTCATGTCCCGCATATTGCACAAGACGCGATAGGGCCACGATGCACTCTCGTTCCCGGGCGATCAAATTTCCGCTGCGCCCCAAGCGGAAGATTGCCTCCCGCAGGTTGTTCTCCGATTCTTTAGCTCGCAGCACTCGGGTGAAGATCCGCTCGGACAGCTCCTCCGTTTCCTTGGAAATGCGTTCCAATAGATCAGCCTGCCGATCAATGATTGCTTCCAGCAAAGTGATAAAAACCTGATCGCGGTTGACCGATGGGCGGCGCGAAACCCAGGCAGCAGTCTGGCGAAAGCTGAGAGGATCGCAGTCACGCAAGGTGAGCAAAACACCTCGAACGAGAACAAATCCGATTTCAGTGGATCGAGGAGAATCCGAATCCGTGCTGACGAGAAGAGGCGTGGTCATGAAGCGGGCACCCTGTTCGAAATAGAACCTGCTGGTGGCCTCGATTTCCTTCATTTCTTCACGAGTTGGCAACTCGATCCCCAAGGCAGCCTCCACGGCCTTGATTTCCTCAGTGGTGGCGTCGATGAGATCGATCCACGGCGTCGTGTTGTTGAGGTATTTCTCGAAATCCTGCGGCGCCACAGTCTTTTCGGGAGCGAAACTTGAGTGGATTCGGATGGCCATGGGTTCTGCGTAACGCCTGTTACCCCGGCCTGTCGAGGGTGATGTTCAACAACACGTTTTCCTTCGCTACGGATCCATTGGAGGAAGGAGGATGGCGGAAAAGATTCTCATTCCAGCGTGATGATGAGCTGGTTGCCGCTTTCTTTGAGGTGGCGGCTCCAGGATTCCATGGAGATTCGGGCGGATCCCGGTCGGTAAGGATTGTTCTCGCGGATAAAATCAAGTTGTGTGCTGTTGAGATCGGCGGAGACGGTTCCCCGTCCGGCTTCTTTGATTCGATAGATCACATCAATAGCCTTGCCGTTTAGTGATAGATGGACCTTCAATCCATCCAACTCCGGCGGGATGACCGGATCAATGATGAGCGCGGATTTTTCCAAACGCAGGCCAAGGAAACACTGCATGATCAAGCGAACGGAAATGCCCGAACCGCTTGAATAAACCCGCCAACCGCCTTCCAGCGCGATTTCTCCGCGGTTCACTTTTTCATATTCAGTGTAGGCTTGGTAGCGGTCGGAAAACGCGGCATCGGAACTGGAGTAATAACAATTTGCCTGACGCGCGGCTGCGGATGAAATGACCTCCCGGATGCCGATCGGATTGATCTGGGAGAGCGCGTGGAAGAATGCGCGGGAATCGCCGAAGCGGGCGAGCGCTTCGCAATACCGGAGGTGCGCGTGGGTGTACATGATGCCGATTTCCCGCCCGAAGTAGCTGGCACTCTCGGCTCGTTGGAAATTCGTTTGGATGCCGCCGTTGTATCGCATCGGGCGGTCGAACAAGCGTGCGCCATCCGGGCCGCTGAGGTGCTTGCGGATGAGTTCGAGGTGATTCACCGCCTGTTCCGGGCTCAACATGTCATTGATGATGGCATGGATCATGGGCAAGAGGCTGTAGGATAGGCCGGTGGTGCGATCCCGCGGGTGGATCAGGTGATCGGTGCTGCCGGATTCGTGGAAATACACCAAGCCCGCGATGACATCATCCACGATGAGGATTTGCTGAAACTCCGCTAGGATCTTGGCTGCTTTGGTTTCCAAGTCTTGGGCCCGGTCGGTCAATCCGGTGGATTTGAAAGCATCCGCCAGAGTGATGAATGTCTGATAGTTGAGTGTCACGGTCCAGGAGCTGCACAGGCGCTCGCGCATGTCGGGCTTGGCGGGCTGCAAGGAGTCATTCCAATCGCCATGGCCGTAAGCGGCGAGCACGGTGCCGCTGATCACGCGGTTTTGGATCAATTCGAGTGCGCGATCGACATGGCCGAGAATCGTAGTGGTTTCCGCGGCGGCATCACCGTCGGGATGGAAAAATGGCAAGGTTTCATCCAATATCGATCGATCCCCACTGGCGGTGAGGTATTGCGCCAGCGCCAGCACCGGCCAATAGACGATGTCACCATGAGAGTCGCCGGGGCGGATGTTGCGCTCGCGGTCGAAGAACATGAACCATTGAGGCCAATCGCCGTCGGCGTTCTGCTGGCGGAAAACCCGGCATAACAGATCCCGCATCGGCTCGTAACGGCCGAGCGCGA
>CAYRLT010000454.1:0-3070 GCA_964425095.1 uncultured Luteolibacter sp. | reverse complement strand
CCAAGAGTATGACCCACCTTGCCGGGTCGGCTGGCCAGCTCTGGCGGCAGACGATGGCGAAGCATTCCGCCCCGGTTTCTGTCAGGTGCCGGGATGCTGTCGGGCCAAGCAAGATGCGGGTTACACTCGGGTTTGCCAACGGGTCGGGCGGGGGTGCGTTCATGGTCTTAAATTCCTTGGTAGCGCCGGGAGCGAAGCAGGGCCGCAAGACCGCGCTGAGCGAAGCGAGAGGCGCGTGTCTGCGGACATGCGAGGGGGACAAGCGTAGCGTCCCCCGCTCCCCTGAAAAACAGGGTTTGAAAAACCTCGCCACCTCGCCATTTCCCTTAGGTGGCGAGGTATGGTTTTTTGGGGTCGAAAAGGTCGATTTCATGGGTGGGAATGGAAGGGGAAACCGCGTCACTTGGCGGGGTTTGGCGAGGTTTGGCGCGGTTCGTCTGCGATGTCTGGAAGCCTGTAAACGAGGCGCTGTTTGTGTTTCGGATCGACGGATTCCACCACGCGCTTTGAGCGGACCAGCTTGTCGAGAACGCGGCGGAGATTGGTGTCGGAGAGGTCGAGCGCGGCGGCGATGTCTTTCCGGTTCACCGGACATTCCGCGTCTGATAGAAATTCCATCACTTGCGCCGGATCGGTCGATGTCTCGCCTTTTTCAATCTCGTCCACTTTGGCAATGTCACACGCCGTCGAAGTCCAAGAGAAACTGAGCAAGGGAAGTTTCTGGAATCCGGGCCAGTCCCGCAACACGGGGTCGAGAATGGCATAATTGCCGGCCGGATCTGGTCCCTTGTCGGTCGCACGTAGGACGATCAAGGCATCGTAGAATCCGCCCTTGGCGCTGGCACCACGGGCCGCGTCAACGGCGCTGCGCTCGGCACCGCCACCTTTCGCCGTGTGATCGACGGCAATCAGAGTGCATCCTGTTTCACGGGTAAGGCGCTGAAGTGCGGAAAGTTCGCGACTGGTTGAATCGTTGGAGTTTTCTTCCGTGATCCATCCGGTTCGATAGAGCGAATCGACGACAACGACGCCGAAACCATGCTCAATGACGAGGGTTGTGATCTCTTCGACCGACGGCATTCTCGACTCCCCGCGTAAACACTGGAAAAAGAATCCAGCCGGGCAATCCTCGGCGAGCATTGAAAGGCGCTTGGCGAACGTGCCGGGTTTGAGTTCGTAGTCGAGATAAAGGACTTTCCGTCGGTGGGTTTGCAGACCTAGAAACTCCGCGCCGTCGGCAATCGCCAGCGCCAAGGCCAGGGTGAACCATGTTTTCGCGGTCTTGGCGGCTCCGATGACGGTCGCCACTTCTTTTTCGCGCAATAATCCGTCCACAATCGTCGGATCGCTCAATCGGGCAATCTGTGCCGGGTCGCTTGTCCAGACGTCGCCAGCGTCAACCAGCGCGAAATGGAAGGGCTGCGGGACCTGTGTGTCGGGTGCCTGCGCTCCTGTGGCCTTCACGATGGACGGCGCCGACAACTCGCTCCAATCTGGTTCACAAACTGCCGAAGGAACTTCAAGCGCAAAGCGCGCTTCGAGGTCGAGGTCGATGGTGCTCATTGTGCTATCGCCTCCTCCTCGGCCTGTTTGATGCCCATGGCGATTTCGGCGATGCTGCGCCCATACTCACGGCCTCTGTGAGCGACGGCTTGCTTTGTGGAAATCCATTTACCCGACACTTGGTCGATCAGCAGGTCTGCGGGACGCAGAGCGTGCGTGCGGATCGCGGCGACGATGTGGCGTGCTTCGAGTTGCGGCCGCTCTTCGATGGCGATGCGGGCGGCTGAAACGTTGGCCAACATCCATTTGCGACGGGCTTCAATGAGTCCTGCGCGTGCCGTGGTTGCCCATGCGCTGCGGTCGCCAAAGACCTGCATTGTGATCTCGCCGATGGGCGCGGCGGCTGGTGATGCGGCGATTATCTCGCGAATTTCGTCCTGTGTAAAATGCCGGGCGGCTTGACCTGTGGTGATGGGTGAGATATTCATTTTTCGTCGATTGAATTTTGGCCGTGGTTTTCTTTGCGGGGAGCCACGGCCATTTCGTTTCAGAGGGTGATTGCCTTTCCGATGATTCGGCCTAGCAGATAGCCGGTTGCGGAAGAGAGAAGAGCGACGGCGACTAAGTTTATGATGTCGGATGTCATGGCTTTGATGCGGTTCGGAGTTCTTCGACCAGCTCGTCAATCGAATCGTCGGGCCGGGCGGCGAGAGACTTCCTGAATGCCTCGTGATCCAACACCGTGATAGGGCGCTTGGCGGCGGTCGCAACGTCGCGCGCGTCGTCGGCCTCGCGGCGGGCGTGATCCGAGACGAGCAGGTCAACTGGGAGCGGGTGGCGGGCGGTCATTACGCCTGACCTCCTTCGATAGCGGATCGGACGGCTTCAAAGTTGAAGCGGATCGTGCCTTGGAAGGAGCAGGAAGGAATCTTGCCCTCCTTCGCCCATCGGTAAACCGTTGGTTCGGTGATTTGATAGAACCTCGCAATGAATTTCGCCGTGACGAATCCTTGTGCCTCTTGTGGTGGTAATGTGGTCGCAGTCATACGATTCACGCGTAACATGCCAGCGATGCTAAATTCTGGTCGAGCGGGGTAATGTCATTTGCGGGCGTTTGCGGATAATGACAAACCCGCCACGGCATATTCACCGGGCGGGCTGTCTATCAGGATGCGATTCAGTCGAAACCCCTACGATTTCAGGTCTTTTTCATGCCGCTCCCTTCTTCACAACTTCGAGCTTCTGCGGGATTTCCGTGCCCTTCGGTCCCATCGCCCAAATTGCGAGGGCATCTTTTTTGGTCATTTTTCCGTGATAGAAACTCTTGAGGGTTTCCGCATCGCCCTTGTGACCATGTTCGAACATCAGTGAGGAAAGCGGTTTGTCGAGAGCCACCGACACGGATGCAGCGGTATGTCGAAGCACGTTTTGTGACCATTCCGGAGCATCGGCGGGCGGCTCGGCCTCCATGGGTGGAGTCAGGTTCATGGAGGTGACGTAATCTGACCAAACTTTGAACCCCGCCAACCGACGAACGGCCTTTTCCTTCCTAAAGTAATTAGACGGG
>CAYRLT010000453.1:0-4241 GCA_964425095.1 uncultured Luteolibacter sp. | reverse complement strand
GAAGTGGAGGACCGCCGCCTCCGGGGTCTTGGGAAGCACGGGGGATCCGTACTCCAACTGGCCGTGGTGGGAGGCGACGAGGTGAAGCAGGTGCAGGCGGATCTCCTCCGAGGAGGGGGAGAGCGCCTCCCAGCCCTGCTTGGGAAGGTCGCGCCAGAGGATGTTGACCAACTCGATGCCGATGGAGAGGTGGCCGAGGAGTTCGCCGCGGAGCTCCGTCTCGATCCCGAATCCCCGCTCGGGCGGGCAGGTCTCCCAGAGTTTGCCTGTATCGTGGAAGAGGACGCCGGCGATCAGTAGATCGCGGTTGAGTTCCGGGTAGACCCCGCAGAGGGCCATCGCGGAATCCATCATCCGGGCGGTGTGCTCCAGAAGCCCCCCCCGGCGGGCATGATGGTTGTTGCGCGCCGCGGCGGCCCTGCGGAAGCGCGCCCCGTGCTGGGCTAGGAACTGGGCGCACAGTGCCTGCAGACGCGGGTCGGTCATTCCGGAGACGGATTCCGTGATCCGCCGCAGGGCATTTTCGAGAAGCGTTCGCCGCTCGGCGGATCCCTCCAGAAGAGCGTCCACATCCTCGTCGGGAAGCGGGGCCATCTCCCAACCCCGCGCATCAAGCCCGAAAGCGGCGCTGTGGGAAAAGTTGCCGCTGATTTCCACGAAGTCCCCTTTGACGGCCGAGTTGCAGGCCTCGAAGGAGGCGGTGTCCGCCCAGGCCCTCAGGGTCATGCTTTCCGTGCCGTCGCGCAGGACCACCTCGTGGAAGGGCTTTCCGTTGGAGGCCTCCTTGAGCGTGAGTTTCTCGATCTGCGCGCGGATCACCGCCTCCTGCGGGGAGAGTTCGCGGGCGTCCTTCTTGAGTTCGGAAATCGTCTTCATCGGCATCCGTCAAGGCTGAAGGGTGAAGCCCGAAGGCTGAAGTAAAAACTGAAACGGAATGTTCTCCCGACACGCACCCGTTCGGCCGGGGCGTGGAGAACTTCAGCGCTTCCTCAGCTTTTGAAATCCCGGCTCTCGACGATCGCCACGGCGATCATGATGAGGGTGAAGTTCGCCCCGGCCAGCCAAAGCTGGTTCTCGAGCAGCGTCTCCCAGGGAATGCTGTATTGGAAAACCTGCGTCCAGGAAGTGATCCGCGGGGTGAAGAAGAACTCCCTCTGAAGTTCCCCCGATTTAGTGGAGAGGCAGGGCGCAGAGGATCCAGAAAAGATATCCACCATGCCCAAGACCCATCCGACCTACGACAGCGGCTTCCGTCAAGAAGCCGTCAACCTCCTGATCAGCAGCCAGCGCCCCTTGAAGGCGGTGGCGGCCGAACTTGGAGTCTCGGCCAACTCGCTGAGCACCTGGCGTGATCGAGCGCCGGCCGCCGAGATCCGCCGCCTACAACGCGAGAACGAGTATCTGCGCCGCCAGCGCTAGATCTTAAAAAAAGCTATGAGCATCCTCTCCGAAGTCCCGCAGAGCGGTATGCCTTGATCGACAACGTGGCAACACCGACGGAATATCGATCCACACCTCGCCGATCGGCCCGTATTGGGTCAGCAGTTCCTGAAGCTGGGCGGTTTGGAACTCCTGATACCTGCGGGTGGTGTGGGCAAGCGTGTTCCCGGGTGTTTTTTCCGCCGTCATGTCGGAAGGGGTGCGTGAACCGAAGCGGTTGTGATTGTCCCATGAGCAGTAATAAAAGCCGGGGAGGATGCCGCGTTTCTCGCATGCCTTGACGAAGGCCTCGACGACGTCGGTTGTGTTGCCGCTGGTGCCGACATGGTAGTCATTGAGTTTCGTCGGCCAGAGGCAGTGGCCGGCGACATGCTTGGTGGTGAGCACGGCGTATTTCATCCCGGCGTCGCGGGCGACCGAGATCCACTGGTCCACATCGAGCTTGTCGGGTGCGTAGAGCGTTGAGGGATGGCTCCCGTCGGGAAGTTCCGACCCGGTGTAGGTGCTCATCCCGTAGTGGATGAACATCCCGAATTTCAGCGCCTCCCACTTCCGGAGTTGCTCGATGGTGAGGCGCTGGGTGCCGCGTTCGTTGGTGGTTTCAATGGTCATGGTGCAAAACTAATCAAAAGTTTCAAGAAGCTATGTGAATGCATCAGAAAAACTTCAGCGTCTTCTCCGGTGTCCGCATGATGTTGCGCCAGTCCATGCGGAGTTTGGCGCCAGGTTTGCCGGGATTCCAGACGATGAGGTAGTGGTTGTTGCCGGCCTCGAGGTCGATATCGGGGACAGTGACCACTCGGGAGGCGAGATCTGCCTGCGCAATGGTTGCGGTGTTGAGGTGGAAGATCGCTGTCCCCTCGCCCTCGAAATCACAGAAAACCTGTTCCTCAGGGTTTGGGCAATTGAGCAAGCTGATCTCGACATTTTTGCGCGCGCGCGGCGATTTGATCGTCCCGGCGAGGATGACCGTCTCCGCATTTTCAGCGGTGACCCAACCATCCTTGATTTCGATTTCCTCCCAGCGCGATTGGGTGAGCATCTGTCGCGAGCCGAAGAAATCCTGCAGCGGCTTGGTGGCGGCAACGAGGCGTGAGAGGCTTTCCGCGTCGTGGGCTTCGAGGCAACGATGGATTTTCGTCGGGAAGCCATCGCTGCATTTTTCCGATTCGACAGCCGGCACATCCCAGATGCGGTCGGCGAGTTTTTCCCCCGCGTTTCTACGGATGGCGTTCAGGTGGCGCACGAGGCGTGAGGGCGCATCGGCGGTATCGTCAAGCAGCGAGAAGACCACACGCCCCTTGCCATGGCGCACCACGCCGGCAATCACTCCATATTCGGCCAGTTCGTTGCCATAGCAAAAGCGGCTCACGGTATAGGCGCGCAGCGCCTCAGTGCCCCCCTCGTAAACAAACAGCTCACGCAGGGCGGAACGCTCGGCGGTGATAAGAAGCTCATCCAGTCGCGCGGACGGAATCATTAAGCGGGAGGCAACCGCTTTGTTCGGCAACTTGCTCCAGCTGTAGGTCCATTTCTCAATACCGCAGAGATCGTGATGCGAGATGCCCTGGACGAGCGGATGTCCCGCCTCGGTGGCGCGCACGGTTTGATAGATGCCATGAGGATCCACGCGTGCTTCGAGACGAACGGCGAGCGCCCTACCCCACTCGGCCAGCACGGCATCGGTGGGATTGCTGACGATGATGGTCGCCCCCTTTGCGGCTTTTTCGAGCAGCGATGGTGAAAACTCTTTCGTGGTTTCGACCTCCACGGAGGAACGAGGGCTCCATGAAGCGACATGCCGGAGCATATTGGTAAGCAAGAGTTCGGCCACCGGAAGATCGCCAAAGCGCTCACCGATGATCAACTGGCAAGCGAGAAGAAGACCCGCACTATCCTCGATCTCAAGCAGCGCCTGCCCCTCGAGATCACCGTTACCGAATCCGCCATCACCCGTGTCCGCAAGGCATGCGACATGGCGCGCATCGCCTTTGGTGTAGGCGCTGCGGATGACAAAGTGATTCCCGTCAAGCTCTGGAAATGGTGTTTCACCCCAGAAGCGCAGGAGCCCGTCGCCGATATTTTTGAATACCGGATGAAGTGGCGAGCGCATCCATGCAGTCACCACCGACTGTTCCTTCATCGGGGAAGAGGGGAATATGCTCGCGGTTTGCTCCAGCACAACGACGCGAAGACCGGCATCGAGAAGCGCGCGCAAGCGGGGCGCGGCGGTGGCTTTGATGGCGAACGGGGCAACCAGCACGATGCGATCCGAAGCGGGATCGACTTCATCCAGCGTAGCCATGCATCGAACCAAGGCACCGAGCTTGACCAAGGTTTCCGAGAGACCTTCGCTTCCGACGAGCGTGACGCTTATTCCCTCCAGCGAGCGGTTGGAACCGAATGGCTTTGCAAGAAACCATGGGCGCTCCCACGAGTCGCTACCCGCATCGGATTCGAGTGTCACTGCGTAGGCATATTCGCCGCTTGCGGAGACATCGGCGACGGTCCACGAAACCTCGACGCTTTCGGCGCGACTGCGCTTCACCGCCACAGCCGACTCATAGACCAGCTTTCCACCGAGGTGCACACGCAGGGTGCCCTTGAGGTCTTGGGCGGAGTCGTTGACCACATGCAAATGACGCAAGACTTTCGCGTCGGCATGATACTGCGAACGGCGAGACTCATCGATCACTGCCACAGGACGGAAGGCCTGCTGCATGAGATCGAAGGCGACCGAGGCGGTGTAGCCTTTTTCGTCAGGCTTCCAGAAAGCGAACTCGCTGGAGTGCGGTGGGACG
>CAYRLT010000452.1:0-5985 GCA_964425095.1 uncultured Luteolibacter sp. | reverse complement strand
CTCTCGTCGAGGATCGACGCGTCTTCCGACGCCGCCAGATACTGGCCGAGAGCGAGCAGCGGCCAAAAGACGATGTCCCCGTGCGAGTCGGGTGCGCGGATTCCGCGCTCGCGCTCGAAGAACATGAACCACTGCGGCCAGTCGCCATCGGTGTTCTGTTGGCGGAAAACACGGCAGAGTAGATCACGAATCGGTTCGTATTGGCCGAGTGCGATTAACAATTCTAGAGGGCCTTGGCAGATATCGCGGGTTCCCCATCCGCCGCCTGAGTATTGTTCCAGCCCGCGGGGTGATAGATAATGCACGAGCGCGTTGTTGACGAACCACGGGAAAATCCCGGCCACTCGCTCAGCGGCTGTGGCATGGGTGCTTGCGGCGGGGGCGGAGATCGCTAGGTTGCCTGAGATGGAATCCCAGAATCCGGTGCTTAGCGGGATGGTGGATTCCACCAAGTTTCCGCGGATTGCCAATTCCGCCACTGCTGTCGGCGCGGTTTTGAAACAAAGGAACGGTTCATTGCGTGAAATGAAATCCTGATAGAGAAGTTCATCGCCGCCGATTTGCTCGATCCGCGTGCCTTCCGAGGTTTCCATTTGAAAGAACCCCTGTGGGAAGCGGCGGCCGACGTCGCTGTCGGGAATCGCACGGACGTTGATGCATGTTCCGACAACCTCATAGTTTACCGGTCCGGGGGAAAGACCATCATCGCCATTGATGGCGACATGATTGGAAATAAGGAATCTGGCGGGTGGCCCGGCCAGGATTTTCAATGAAAGGTGTAGCGCGTGACGGTCTTCGGGTGCGGTGGACCGCACCTCGATCATGCCGCCTTCGTGTTTGTAGATCCAGCGACACGAATCCTGTCTGATTTCGAATGCCGAGGGAGTTCCTAACAATTTCCATTTTCCGTCGATTTCGACAAATACCCGCTGACCATGACTGCGGAATAATCCGAGGTAAGTGTGGCAGGTGGAGAGGAATCGATTGATGCTGACATGGCCCTGGGTGACCATCGAGTGAAACACGCCGCCCATCCACGCGGTGGATGTGAGCGCCGCCTCGTCCGGGATGAGCGAGCTTCCGGTGCGCAGGATGTGACCGTGAGGACGTAGCACTTGAAGTTCTTTGGCGCGCAGCACTACGTGACTTTGCTGGTCCGTGAAAAAGGATGAAATTTGATTGCCTTCTTGTTCGAGATGACGCCGTTCTGCACCAAATATTCCGGTGGTTTCATGATCTGTTAGGTCGAGTGTGCTCAACGCTTGAGCGGAAGAAAATAGTCCACTTGCCGGGGAGAGTCCGATTTTTTCCGCGGTCCATGGCGGGCAGGATGCTTCGGGCAGCGCGAGCACGTCGTCGATCCGCTTGCTGTCTTCATCAGTCGTCGCGGAGGGATGATCCGGCACAAACAACGCGAAAAATCCATGGTTGGATGGATGCCCGGGGGCGAGCCTGATCATTTCATCCTGAATGCAAACCAGCGAATGCTCGTGCTGCTGGCGTGAACCCGGAAGGCCGGAGATGAGCGCGTCGGCCGGTTTGCCCGAGCGGTTGGCGAGCCCATGAAACTGGTGGGCATCGGTGGCATAAGAAACGCCTTTGCCGAGTGATCCGATAAGCGTCCACGGGAAGCGCCCACCCATCGACTGGTTCTGACGTGAGGCGACGGCCGCGCCCTTGGTCGCGTGCTCAAGCGGGGCGTGGTCGATGTATTGGCTAACGTAAAATTCGTTGAGTCTCACCGCGCCGTAGTGAGCGATGCCGATGTCTTGGGTGTGAATCAGATCGCATGTCACTGGTTCGGTGCCAGTGTTTTCCAGTTCCACATGCCAGAACCAAACGGCGGCGGTCTCCGCGAGCGTGAGTCGGATGCGGAAAACGAGCTTGTTCCATTGGCCGGAGCCGACCATGCCGCGCTCGTTGAATTCCCATGATGCCGGGCTGCTAGGTCCTAGCAATGGTGTTGTTTCGACTTTTGCTCCGTGTTGGCGAAGATAGATGTTGATGGGCCCTCCCTCGGCTTCATTTCCAGGAAACAGATTGATGAGAATATCTCCGCAGTGCATTCGGCGGATTGATCCATTAGAATTTAACTCGAATCGGGTTCCTGACTTGCTGGCAGCGGTGAATGGAAACATGGGTGATGCAGGTAACGTCGGTTGCATGATAATCAAATCGCCGCCAACACCTCGCCGAAGACGGTGAGGGTGTCATCGAGATCCGCTTCGGTGTGGGCGAGCGAGAGGAAGCCGGTTTCGTAGGGCGATGGGGCGATGTAGATGCCTTTTTGAAGGCAGCCCCAGAAGAACTTTTTGAAGAGTTCGAGATCTTGTTTCATGACGTCGTTGACGTTGACGATCTCGCGGTCGGTGAAGAAGAGGCAGAACATCGAGCCGACCCGGTTCAGGCGGTGCGGGATGCCTTTTTCCGTCATGAGGGTGCGGATTCCTGCTTCGAAATGGGCGCCGAGTTGATCGAGGCGTGGGTAGCTGGAGGGTTTTGAAAGTTCCTTGAGCTGGGCGAGTCCGGCGGCCATGGCCAGCGGATTGCCGCTCAACGTGCCAGCCTGATAGACCGGGCCGATGGGTGCGAGCATGTCCATCACATCGGCACGGCCGCCGAAGGCTCCGACCGGGAGTCCGCCGCCGATGACTTTGCCGAAGCAGCTGATGTCAGGTGTTAGATTTTCCAGTCCTTGGACGCCGGCCTTGCCGAGGCGGAAGCCGGTCATGACTTCGTCGAAGATGAGCAAACCGCCGTATTGTTTGGTGATCGATGCCAAGCGGTCGAGGTAACCGGGTTTGGGGAAAACCAATCCGGCATTGGCTGGGTAGGACTCGACGATGATGGCGGCGATTTCCTCACCGCGCGCGGCGAAGAGGGTTTCGAGTGCTTCCAGATCATTGTAGGGAAGGACGATGGTTTTTTCGGCGAAGGATTTCGGGACGCCGGCGGAATCCGGTTCGCCATGGGTGAGAGCGCCCGAGCCGGCGGCGACGAGTAGGGAATCGCTGTGGCCGTGGTAGCAGCCATCAAATTTTACGATGTAATCGCGTTTGGTGAATCCGCGGGCGAGGCGGATGGCGGACATAGTGGCTTCGGTGCCGGATGAGCACATGCGGACTTTTTGCACGGATGGCACCCAGTTGCAGATCGTGCGGGCCATTTCCACTTCGAAGGGATTTGGGATGCCGAAGGAAATACCGCTTTTGGCGACCTCGTGGATGGTGTTGGTGATGATCACCGGCGCATGGCCAAGAATGTTGGGTCCCCAGGATCCGATGTAGTCGATGTAGGTTTTGCCATCAATGTCCTCGATGCGGCTGCCGGCGGCGCGGCGGATGAAAAATGGCTCTCCGCCGACGTTGCGGAATGCGCGGACGGGTGAGTTTACGCCGCCCGGAATGTATTCCTTGGCGAGGGCGAACATCTTTTGCGAAAGCGGGCCGGGCGTGTGCATGGCCCGACATTGAACGACAATTCGCGCCGGGCCAACTGAGAAGCGTATTTTTTCATGGAAACATCCGGCAAGTGACGCCTTCGCAGACGATCACTTCATGTCCGGATCCCGGCGTGAAAACGGCGCGGGGGAAATAGGAATTCCGCAATGTTTTCAAGACCTCGGGCGCGGCGTCGGAGGGAACCTGGAATTTCATGACGCCGCGTTCGTGCAGGTCCATGGCGGCGAGCAGCAGGGGGGCGGCGAATGCTTGGGTTTCCAGGGTTCGTGATCCGGCCCTCAGCAGGGCCTCCGCGCGGACGGTATATTCCGGCTCATCGAGAAGAACCGCGAGTTTGAGAAGGTTCTCGGCGGCCAGATGATTCGGTGAAGGTTCGGCCCCATCATAATCTTCACGAATCACCATCAGTGCCTCGCCCGCCAACATCGGGCGCATGACGTAGCCGGACACCGTCGAGTCCCAGAATTCAGAATCCAGTTTCTGTTGGAGATCGTGCGCCCATATGAGCCAGCCCGCGTCCGGTGAAACCGCGTGAAGTTCTATCAATCCTGAAATGAGAAACACATAGTCCGCAGGGAATCCCTCGGCATTGCCGCGATGTCCGCGATGAGAGCGGAATAAATGCCGCCCATCCCATAACTCCCGTTTGAGGAACGTTGCGGCCTCGTTTGACGCGGTCGCAAGATCACTCCGCTCAAACAAGCGCGCGCCGCGAGCCAGCGCGCCGATGGCGAGGCCATTCCATGCGGTGACGATCTTATCATCCCGGTGCGGCGCCGGACGTTGCATGCGCGCTTTTTCCAAAACCACTGATGAAGCGGAGATCGATTCCCGGATTTCACTTTCCGTGCAATCAAACATCGCCGCCAAATCCTCATCGCGCATGGCGCGGAACAAGGTGTTTTCCCCGGCCAATTCGCCATGGGGATCGCTCTCCGGGCGGGCATTGCCTTCCGCTGCCACGCCATAAGCCGCGCAGAAAATCGCGGCATCACGAGGTGTGAGCAGGGCGGAGATTTCCTCTGCTTTCCATGTCCAGAATGCGCCCTCGCGTTTTTCCTTGGCCTCCGCTGTGGGCAGGCTGTCCGCATCCTCCGCGGCATGAAACGCGCCCCCGGGATCACGCAGCGTTTCTAGCAAGTAACGGAAAATTCCTTCGGTGGTTTTGCGGAACAAGGGCTCGCCGGAAATTTGCCAACCATCGAGATAGGCCATTGCGAGTTGTGCCTGATCGTAGAGCATTTTCTCATAGTGCGGCACGTGCCAAAATCGATCCACCGAGTAGCGGTGAAATCCGCCGCCGAGATGATCGTGCATGCCGCCCGCCGCCATGGCGCGAAGCGTGCGTTCGCTCATTTCCACGGCCATTTTGCCGTCTTCGCCATCTCTGCCGAAGCGTTCGCTGAGTTGCATCAAGGCGCGGATCACCACCGGACGCGGGAACTTCGGGGCTCCGCCGAATCCGCCCCACTTGGCGTCATTTGTAGATTCACAGCGATCCAGAAAATCACCGAAGACTTTCGCATCCGGCAATCCGCGCAAGGGTTTCGTTTCTTCCGCCTCGCGCCGCAGATGCTCCATTGCCTGTGTGGCGCTGGTTTCCATCGCATCCCGGTCGTCCCGCCATACGCGCCCGAGTTCGTGGCAGACCCGCGGAAATCCGGGGCGGCCGTATCGATCTTCCGGCGGAAAATACGTGCCGCCGTAGACAGGTTTGCCATCGGGCGTGAGCCACACACTCATCGGCCAACCGCCTTGGCCGGTGGTGGATTGAATGTAGGCCATGTAGGTGGCATCGATGTCCGGGCGTTCTTCACGATCCACTTTCACACAGATGAAATGGTGGTTCATCACCTCTGCGATGCGTTCGTTTTCAAAACTCTCATGCTCCATGACGTGGCACCAATGGCACGTCGAGTAACCGACTGATAGAAACACCAGCTTGTCCTCCTCTTGGGCGCGTGCGAATGCCTGATCACTCCAAGGTTGCCATGCAACCGGATTGTGCGCGTGTTGCAGCAGGTAGGGTGAGGTTTCGTG
The DNA here is from genome assembly GCA_964425095.1 of uncultured Luteolibacter sp. Taxonomy (GTDB): domain Bacteria; phylum Verrucomicrobiota; class Verrucomicrobiia; order Verrucomicrobiales; family Akkermansiaceae; genus Luteolibacter. Next base: position 484 of record CAYRLT010000452.1, on the reverse strand, counting down.
GATCAACTCGTTGGGCATCGCGGAGGAACTTACTGGCGGCATGGCCGCTGTCCACTCATTGAAAATCTCCTTCTTGACTTAAAGGTGGAAATTGCGCAAGTTGTTGAGCCTTCAAACAAAGAAATTTCATGGAAATTCAAGGAGCAGTCAGGAATATCCTGCAAAACAAGGGAGGGCAGGTCTGGACCACTTGTCGGGAAAGTTCGGTTTACGAAGCAATCGGTCTGATGGGAGAAAAGAACATCGGTGCACTTGTCGCGATGGAAAATGGCGAGGTGATCGGTGTTTTGTCAGAGCGGGATTATAGTCGTAAAGTCGTGCTGCAAGGGCGGACCTCAAGAGATACGTTGGTAGGCGAAATTCTCAGTGGCCCGGCCATCACCGTGCGATCCGGGGATAGCATCGAGAAATGCATGGAATTGATGACTCGGCATCGCATCCGGCATCTGCCAGTAATCGAGGATAACCGCCTCATCGGTCTGAT
>CAYRLT010000451.1:0-3101 GCA_964425095.1 uncultured Luteolibacter sp. | reverse complement strand
AATGTAAGCATTCATCGGGGCGATCACCACACAGGTGCGTGACAATTCATCAAGCGCTCCGACCGTGAATGTCTGCTCGGCTCCGCTCAGTTCGTAACCGGGTGGGCAATTTTTGCCGAGACGGATGGTGACGGTGGCCTCTTGGTTACGCTTATTCATCACACGCACCTTGTAAATGTTCCTCACCGAGGATGCATCACTGTAGAATCCCGCTCCACCGACCCTTGATACCGTGGCGTTGAAGGGTCTCGCCTTGTTCGAGGCGACCAACACGAGAGCGCCCAAACCGAGGGTAGCCAACGCACAATAGGCATAAATCCGTGGCCGGAGAAAACGGCGGGCTTTTCCTGCAAAACCATTGAATGAATCATAACGAATCAAGCCCTTCGGGCGGCCGACCTTGGTCATGATTTCATCACATGCGTCGATGCAGGCGGTGCATCCGATGCATTCGAGTTGCAGGCCATTGCGGATATCAATACCGGTCGGGCAGACTTGCACGCAGCGGTGGCAGTCAATGCAATCGCCCTCCGCCTTACCCTTCGCGCCACGGGGTTCACCACGTTTCTCGTCATAGCCGACGTTGACGGTGTCATCATCCGTGAGAGCGCCTTGGAGTCGTCCATAGGGGCACATGATGATGCAGAATTGCTCGCGGAAATAACCGAAACAAAACCATAGTGTGAGTGTGAGGAAGGAGACGATGCCGAAAGCAGTGGCGTGCTGTAGCGGACTCTCGTGCATGAGTTCATAGAGTCGGCGCAAAGAGACAAAATAAGATAGGAAGACATGCGCGATTGCGGCGGAGATGATGAGATAGATGCCGTGCTTGAGGACGCGCTTGGAAATCTTGCCGGCGGTCCACGATGCATTGTCGAGAGCCCGACGGGCGGGGGCGTCGCCTTCGATCCAGCGTTCAATCCGGCGGAAGACGTGGTCCAGAAACACCGTGTATGGGCAGGCCCATCCACACCAGATTCTTCCTAACAAGGAAGTGCCGAAAAACAGAGCGAAGCCAAGACCGCTGACGGCGAAGAACATCACCCACATGTCTTGCGGCACTAAAGTGAGGCCAAAGAGGTGGAACATCCGGTTCTCGACATCGAGGAACACCGCCGGGCTGCGATTGATTGGAATCCAAGGTAGCAGAATATAGATCGCGATGAGCACGACCCCGACCAAACGCCGTGCGATCACCCACGGGCCCCTGACATCTGCCGGATGGAGGAAATACCGAGAGCCGTCATCGTTGATCGTGGTGACGGATTCGAGATTCGGTTTTTTGGGAATAGCCATGGGGAAGCTATGGATTCTCGCATCATGGAAACTTCATCGCTCCGCATGCCCTGCGCAAAACCCCGCAGGGTTTATGGTATAAAACGCGGAGTCGTTGGCCAAACTAAATCACACGTAGTATAAATCGCGCGCTCTGGCATTGATGGCCGCATCATTATCCAGCAATTCCTGGATAGGATCCCAACGGCCGGAGACGAGCGCCTCGCGCGCGGAGTCCGCCATGGTAACCGGAATATCCAGCCCACACGAAGTCAGAACGCGGAGATTTTCGACATCGATGGTCACGGTGATGGTGGAGTCGTTTTCGATGAGACTGCGGAGTGTTGCAACGTCCGCAGCAGTTGCGATCACGCAGGGCATGGCAAGGGTGGTCGAGTTTCCGAAAAAGATTTCGGCGAATGACTCGGCGATCACGCCGGTGAAGCCATATTTTTTGAGTGATTGCGGAGCGTGTTCGCGTGAAGAACCGCAGCCGAAGTTGACGCCGGCGACGAGTATGGAAGCCCCGGCAAAGCGCGAATCGTTGAGTGGGTGATCGGTTTTTTCGCCGGTATTCGAATCGAAGCGCACGTCGTAAAACGCGAATTCGCCGAGCCCATCGAAGGTGACACACTTCATGAAGCGTGCGGGGATGATACGGTCGGTATCGATATCATTGCCGGGGATGAAAATCGCGCGGCCTGAGACTTGTGTAACTGGATCGAGTGCCATTTGAATTTGAGAGTTATTAAAATGAAATCATGCAACGTTCGCCGGATTTTCCAGATGGAACAATTCGCGGGCATCGGAGATGCAGCCGTTGATCGCGGCCGCGGCGACCATGACCGGAGACATTAGGATGGTGCGTCCGGTGGGGGAACCTTGGCGGCCCTTGAAATTGCGATTGGATGACGAGGCGCAAAGTTGATCGCCGACGAGTTTATCCGGATTCATCGCGAGGCACATCGAGCAACCGGCCCCACGCCATTCAAATCCAGCATCAGTGAAAATTTTTGGCAGGCCTTCCTGTTCGCACTGGATCGCTACGATCTGCGAGCCGGGGACGACGATGGCTTTCACTCCCGTAGCCACCTTGTGGCCTTGGATGTATTTCGCGACTTCACGAAAATCAGAAATGCGGCCATTGGTGCAGGAACCAATGAAGGCCACATCGATTTTCACCCCTTTGATCGGTGTGCCAGCGGTGAGTTTCATGTAGGCGAGCGCTTCGTCGATGGACTCCTTTTCCAGCTGGGTTCCAGCCGTCGCTGGATCCGGAATGGTTTCGGAAATCGAGATCCCGTGGTCCGGGGAAATCCCCCAGGTAACAGTCGGCTCGATCTCGGCCGCATTGATTTTCACGACGTCATCGAAGTGAGCGTCGGCATCGGAAGCGAAGGACAACCAACGGGCTGCAGTAGTGTTGAAATCCGTCATATCGACGTATGGGCGACCATGGAGGTAAGCGATGGTCTTGGCGTCCGGGTTGACATATCCGCAGCGTGCGCCGCCTTCGATGGACATATTGCAAACGGTCATCCGTTCCTCCATCGACATGCGCTCAAACACATCGCCTGCATATTCATAAGCATAGCCGATGCCGCCTTTAGCTCCTAACAATCGAATGATGTGCAAGATCACATCCTTAGCATAAACACCGGGGCGAAGATTGCCGCTGACTTCGATCCGCCGGACTTTGACCGGTGCTAGCGCGATCGTCTGGCTTGCCAGCACGTCACGCACCTGTGTGGTGCCGATGCCGAAAGCAATGGCGCCGAAGGCTCCGTGGGTGGCGGTATGCGAATCACCGCAGGCGATCGTGGTTC
>CAYRLT010000450.1:0-13213 GCA_964425095.1 uncultured Luteolibacter sp. | reverse complement strand
GATTCCCGCTCGTTTCTCTCATTCCCACGCCACGAATACTTCCGGCGGATTCTCTGCAATCTCATCGGCACCGAAACCGATCGCGGCGAATTGCCCGATGACTTCGCAGCACTCTCCGACCTGATCCGCGCGGTCTGTTTTGAAAACGCGAAACGTCACTTCGGATTCAATGTTTGAGCGGTAAAACAAGGTCGCGTTTCACACGCAAATCACCCACTTCATCCATGAACTCGGTTTCCGTAACAGTTGACGATCTGAATATCTCCAACCTCGGCCCACGCGAGATTTCATCCCCAGGATGCGTCCGACACTTTGCTGCGGAGGGTTCATCTTGGCATTCTGATGGTGACCGGATCGTGCTCGATGACCACATGGATTCGATTCGTGAGGCCATGAAAAATGACATCGATCCACCGTCGATCGAACTCGCCGGTCCTCGGCGTCACATCTATTTCAATCCGCCGGAAACCTGCATCGCCATCGTCACCTGCGGCGGCCTATGCCCAGGCATCAATGATGTCATTCGTTCGATTGTCATGCAGGCCTATCACGGTTATGGAGTGCGGCAAATCCTGGGAATTCAGTATGGTTTTGAAGGATTAGATCCTAGTTGTGGTCACAAACCGATCGAACTCACGCCGGACAGCGTGGCGAATATTCCGACTTTCGGGGGATCGATTCTCGGCACTTCCCGCGGGAAACGTGAGGTCAAGGTGATGGTCAACCGGCTTGAGGCGCTGGGCGTGGATATCCTTTACGTCATCGGTGGCGATGGTTCGCAAAAAGGCGCTCAGGCCATTTACGAAGAAATTCAGCGCCGTGGCAGTCGTATGGCCATCCTTGGTGTGCCGAAGACCATCGATAATGACATCATGTTCATGGATCGTAGTTTCGGCTATCAGACTGCATTTGCCGCTGCTTTTCATGCCGTCATTTCGGCGCACACCGAAGCACGCGGCGCTCGCAACGGGCTGGGTCTCGTGAAATTGATGGGTCGCGATTCCGGTTTCATCGCTTGCTCCGCCGCGCTTGCCACGGGTGAAGCCAATGCGGTGCTGATTCCAGAAGTGCCATTCAAACTCGAAGGACCGAATGGATTTTTGCAATTTCTCGAGGACCGCATCACCAGTCGTGGTCACGCCGTTATTATCACCGCCGAGGGCGCGGGACAAGATCTCATTCCCGATGCCGAAGCCGTCACCGATAAATCAGGAAACCGACTTCACTCGGACATCGGATTGTTTCTCAAAGAAAAAATCACCGAGCATTTCAAGACCCGTAATATCGAACTCAACCTGAAATACATTGATCCGAGTTATCTTATTCGCAGTATTCCCGCCGCGCCGGAAGACCGGATATTCTGCTTGAATCTCGGCCGTCACGCCGTGCATGCAGGCATGGCTGGCAAGACCGGAATGGTTGTCGCACGCTGGCACCAAAGCTATGTCCACCTGCCGATGAGCCTCGTCACCCGCGGTCGCCGCAAAGTCGATCCCACCGGCGATCTCTGGCGCTCGGTGGTCGAAGCCACCGGCCAACCGGCGATGATGGGAGTTTGACCCAATCCACCACTGCGTAAAATGCGCAGCATCGGGCAAACTAGGCGGAGCCAATTAGGACCTCGTGGTCTTAATTACCACCGTGAGCGAGACAGCAACCCTACAACAACCCGTCGGAATGCCAACGATGGAAGGATATGACTTCGATGATCGCCCTTTCCTGGTCTTCTGGGAAATCACGCGGGCCTGCGCCTTGGCGTGCAGTCACTGCCGGGCGGAGGCTCAACCCAAACGTCATCCGGACGAACTCGATGCCGCCCAATCCCTCAAACTCATCAGCCAACTCGCCGAGTGGAAACCGCCGATGCTCATCCTGACCGGCGGAGACCCGCTGATGCGCCGCGACGCGCTCGACCTTGTCCGCGCAGCGACCGATGCCGGCCTGCACGTAGGCCTCAGTCCATCCGCCACCGAGCGCCTGCTGCATACGGATTTTGCGGAAATCAAAGCCGCCGGGGTGAAACGCATGTCGTTGAGTCTCGATGGTGCCACCCGCGAAACCCACGATTCATTCCGTGGCGTGAATGGCACTTTTGATCGGACGATCGAAGCCGTGCGCCGCGCCCATGAGGTCGGCTTGGAACTCCAAATCAACACCACCCTCACGCGCGGCAATATGAATGAATATGAGGCTTTCAAAAACCTCATGTTCGAACTCAAGCCCGCCATGTGGAGCGTTTTCCTATTGGTTCCCACCGGCCGCGCCGGCTTGGATGATTTGCCCGACCCGGAAGACATCGAACGCGTTTTCGAAGACATGGCCGGTCTGGTCGGCAAGGCTCCCTTCGCAGTGAAAACCACCGAGGGCCACCACTTCCGCCGCGTTGTCATGCAGAAAATGGGTGGCGGAGCATCTCGTCCGCGCCCCGGCATGCGCTCGCCTCTCGGCATCCGCGATGGTCGCGGCGTCATGTTCATCTCCCACATCGGCGAGGTTTCTCCCAGCGGCTTCCTGCCGATGGTTTGCGGCAACGTGAAAGAGACCCTTCCTTCGGAAATATATCGGAATCACCCGCTCTTCGTCTCTTTGCGCGACAATGACGCCCTCGGCGGAAAATGCGGTGAGTGCGAATACCGAACGGTCTGCGGCGGCTCCCGCTCCCGCGCCTATGGCGTGTGTGGCGATCCCTTTGCTGCCGACCCTGCCTGCGTCTATCAACCCAAATCAAGCGTCTAACCCTAATAAACCACCCCGATCATGATCAATCTCACCAAACTCTGGACCGGCGTAGCCCAACCCGCTGACTCGCTGCGCTACGGCGGCGGAAATGGCCATGGCAGCTGCATGCCCACCGAGGCGAAGGCCCGCAAACCTATCACCGTCTGGAACATCACCCGCACCTGCAACCTGCGCTGCGTCCATTGTTATTCGGACTCAAACGCCATGCAATATCCGGGCGAGTTGACTTGGGAACAAATGGAAAAGGTCGTTGCGGATCTCTCCGCCTATGAGGTGCCCGCCCTGCTGCTTTCCGGTGGTGAACCGATGATTCATCCACGGTTTTTCGATCTCGTGGATCTCGCGACCGAAGCCGGATTGAAGCTCACTATTTCCACCAACGGCACTCTCATCACGCCTGAAAAAGCCGCATTGCTCAAGGCCGCGAATGTCGCCTACGTCGGTATCTCGCTCGATGGCATCGGCAAGATTCACGACGAATTCCGCCGCAAGGAAGGTGCCTTCGACGGGGCCGTGCGCGGATTCAAGAATTGCCATGACGTCGATCAAAAAACCGGCCTCCGTCTCACGCTTACCCGCCACAACGTCGAGAACATCAATCAGATCCTCGACTTCATCGAAGACAAGGAAATCAAGCGTGTCTGTTTCTATCACCTCGTGCCTGCCGGCCGCGGTAGTGTAATGCAAGTCCTCGGTGCCGATGAAGCCCGTGGTGCTATCGACACCATGCTCTCCCGCGTCGAGAGTTGGCACAAACAAGGCATCGATCGTGAATTGCTCACGGTCACCCAACCTGCCGATGGCGCCCATTTGCTCGTGCGGATGGAAAACGAAAATCACCCGAATCTAGACGAAGCCCGCCGCTTGCTCACATGGAACGGCGGCGGTGCGAACAGCTCCGGCCGCGGCATCGCCAACATCGATACCCAAGGCGATGTCCATCCAGATCAATTCTGGCAAGACATCGTGCTCGGCAATGTGAAAAAAATGCCGTTCTCCCAAATCTGGGAGGGAAAAAATTCGGAGTCCGCCGAAGTGCTCTCCTCCATTCGCTCGGTTGGCCTGCTTTCGCTCGAAGAACGCCAAGCACGCATGACCGGACCCTGCGCCGATTGCAAATGGTTCAATATCTGCGGTGGCGGATTCCGCACCCGCTCCTACTTCGCAAACAATGGCGACCTCTGGGGCTCCGATCCCGGATGTTACCTCCGCGCTGAAGAACGCCTTGCCACTTGCGAAGTCGCCTGATCCGCCAACCACAATAAGCCCGCCTCACTGAGCTCACGGTTTGGTGGAGGTGGTGGCAACTGGTCTTGATGACGGATACATCCGCCCGCAGCTTGTCATGCAAAAGCAAGCTGAACGCAACGAAGAAGCCGAAGAACCGTCTTAAATCATCCTGCAGGCTGACTAGGGAATCCTGGTTAGGCCTTGCCAGATGACGGGCATACAGGGCATCTGCAATCCAGGTGCTGTATCGCCGAAGCGCTCCTCCCTTGCGAAACCAGAAGATGGAGTAATCGTCGTGATACTTTGGGTCACGTAGCCATCGTCCTTTGTAATAGTGATGTCCCGCAGGGCTGTTGATGGTGTTGCGCTTACGCGACCATCCGACTTTCGGAAGGAAATCAGTGATGACGTAACCGACCGCTGTTATTTTGACGTGATTGCAATAGGTCCACCAACGGAAATAGCAGGTCCGCTTAAAATCCCTGTCAGGGTATTCAAAGAGCGGGATGTTCTTCTTTAGAAAATCCAGTGTCTCGAGGTTCGGAATGTTTGCGCATGGCTCTTCATCGCTCGCATATCGAAGAAAATATTACTCGAGCCATACGGGGCCCGGACTAATGAACCGATGGGACAGCAAAACTCCGGACCGGTGGGAAGCATGATGACCCTCATGGCGGCATGTCATAATATGAAGGGATTTTTAAAAACATCACGAGTTAACAGCGGCACCTTCCGCCTTAAAGTTGCAGACGAAGGCAAAGTCGCGGCCAAAAAGGCGATAGTGGATGGGAATTTATCTTCTCTGCGTCCGCAGATCAAGAACTGGCCCGCACCATCTTCGGCAGCGACTCACGTAACTGCATCGATGTTGCTGTCGAAACTAAAGTGCCGGTTTTTTCGCAGCCAACAATGCCCTTGTTTGAAGGATCCTGCGTCATTGTGACAGGATCGTCACATGCGGACTCTTGAGCAACTGTTGCTGCCGGGAAATAAGCCCACTGTCCTTTGACACTGCGGCTATCGGCATGCTTTTCAAAATCACCATCAAAGCCGGTTTTACTCGGTTTCTGCTCTTTTGCCGCGCAACAACGGTTTGTTCCGGGCTTGCGGTCGGCTGGCTATTGGTTTCGAATGCCGCTGCTGAGGACAGCCATCGGTTTTATATCCGTCAATATCGGGTCGATGGTGCCAAGCAGTTGAAATCATTGGAAATTGAAGAGGCTGTTTATCCGTTTCTCGGTCCGAGTCGCACTCCCAATGATGTGGAAAAAGCTCGGAAAGCGCTTGAGAAGGCATATCATGACAAGGGTTTTCAAACGGTTTCCGTCAGCGTTCCTCAGCAAGATCCGCGCCGTGGGATCATCCGGATTGAAGTTTCAGAAGGGAAAGTCGGCCGCTTGCGCGTGAATGGCGCGAAGTGGTTTCTCCCCAGTCGGATCAAACGTGAAATCCCGGCGCTCGCCGAGGGCACGGTTCCCAACCTCACTCAAGTCGGCAGGGAAATGGTTGCGGTCAACCGATTGCCGGACCGCCGCATCACACCTGAACTCCGGCCCGGGATGGAGCCGGGAACCGTGGATATTGATCTAAATGTGGAGGATGAATTCCCCCTTCATGGCTCCTTCGAACTCAATAATCGCTACAGTGCGGACACAACGAAAACACGCCTCAACGGTTCTTTGAGTTATGGTAATCTGTTCCAACTAGGACATACCTTGGGGCTGAGCTTTCAGATCGCCCCGGAAAACATCGACGATGCCAGGGTTTTTTCCGGCTATTACCTTGCAAGGGTATCGGACAATCTCAGTCTGATGGTGCAGGGAACCAAACAAGACAGTGATGTCTCCACTATCACCGGTGCGGCGGTCGGCGGCAAGGGCGAAACTATCGGCGCCCGAATTATGGTGGACTTGCCAAACACGCAGAATTTCTATCAAACATTCAGTCTCGGAATCGACTACAAAAACTATGCCGAGGATATCGTGATCGGCACGGATACCATATCATCCCCCATCGAGTATTATCCCCTCAGCACGTCCTATTACGCGAGGTGGAGCGCTGACAAATATTTTACGGATTTTAACGCTGCTCTCACCATGCATCTTCGTGGAATGGGAAGCAGTGAGACTGAATTTGCGAATAAACGCTACGGGGCGTCCGGGGCGTTTTGTGTCTTCCGCGCAGATGCCTCACACACCCATGATATTACCAGAGACTATCAGGTTTATGGTAAAATTCAGGGACAAGTTTCAGGACAACCCTTGATCAATAATGAGCAGATCGCAGGCGGTGGCTTAAGCAGCGTGCGCGGATATCTGGAAGCCTCCTCGCTGGGTGATGGCGGTGTTTTTACTACTCTTGAAGTGCGTAGCCCCACCTTGATAGGCAAGGGCGTTACTTTGGGGACACCCCAAGACGAATGGAGATTTCACGGTTTTGCCGAAGGCGGAGTGGTAGGCAGTAATGATACGCTGCCCGGTCAGGATTCAACGTTTTGGTTTGCAAGCGTCGGCTTGGGCACGCGGGTCAAAGTTGCGAAACACTACAACGGATCACTCGATTTGGCATTTCCTCTGGTTGAACAGCTTAACGCTGAAGTCGGTTCCGCCTTGCTTACCTTTCGGGGATGGGTGGACTTTTAAATAATTTTTTTTATCGAGCTAACATGAATCAATTAAAAAAACAAACGCTTGCTGCGGGTCTTGCCGTCGCCTTCATGCTGTCGTCAGCCACTGCCGGAGCAAAAGAAGACAAAGTCGCATGGTGGAACAAAGAATGGACGCAGCGCCAGACGCTCACCATTAATCCATCCGAATTCTCCGGGGTAGCAGGCGAGGCGACTCTCCTGCTACGTGTGTCGGACAGTTCCGTGTTTGCCTCCGCCCGCGTGGATGGCGGCGATCTGCGATTCATTTCCTCGGATGGCAAGACAGTGCTGCCGCACCACGTTGAACGTTACGACGATGTGTTAGGCGAGGCCTTCGTCTGGGTGAAAGTGCCGGATATCAAGAATGACAAGCTTTTCCTATACTTCGGCAATCCAAACGCACCAGCTCCCGGAAAAGCTGCGGATACCTACGGCAAGGAACTCGCGGCAGTCTATCACTTTTCCGAAGCCGGATCTGCTCCTGTCGACGCAACTTCAAATGGCAACGTCGCTGCAGCCCCTGCTCTCGAGGCCGATGGTGCCATTATCGGATCGGGTGCTCGTTTCACAGGAGTGAATACTGTCACTCTCAATGCAACCGAGAGCCTCGCTTGGTCCGCAGGTGGCAGTGCTACGATCTCGTTGTGGGTGAAGTTCGCTACGCCTCAGGCCAACGCGGTGCTGCTCTCACGGGGCGAAGGTGCACAAGCATTTAATATTTTACTGGATAACGGAACTCCTGTTGTGCAATCGGGTAACACCCGAAGCGCAACGGGCAATCCCATAGCTGCCAACTCGTGGAACCACATCGTTGTCATTGCTGAAGGTGCTTCGTTGAAGCTTCTGGTCAATGGCGAGCCATACGGCACAGCCACTGCCGGGCTGCCCGCGCTCGACGGACCGATCTTCCTCAGTGCGACAACATCCGGTTTTGCCGGAGATATTGACGAACTGAACTTCTACAACACCGCGCTTGATGCGGCATTGGTCAAAATTGCCTTTGTCAATCAGAGCGGCACCGAGGCTGCGCTGAAGCTGCTCTCAGCCGGAGCCACCGAAGGAAGCGAGGCGGGCGGAGGTCATTTGATGGACCACCTGATGCTTTTTGGTGACATCGCCAACAACATGATGTTCGACGGATGGATCGCCATCGGTATCTGCGTTATTATGATCGTCGTGGGTTGGACGGTCGCTATCAAGAAGTTTGCCTACCTCAACAAAATCGAGAAGGGTAACAAAATTTTTCTCGAGCAATGGAAAACCCTCTCCACCGATATCACCGCACTCGATCATTCGGACTCATCCAGCGTCAATAGCATGGGTGGCGTTGTAGACGAAGAAGATCAGGATCTGATGAAGGATTCGCCTCTTTACCATATCTACCACATCGGCGCTGGGGAGATCAGTCACCGCCTGCACAAGATGAGTGACAAACAGGAGGGGCTTCCGGGCCGGTCCATTCAAGCCATTCGCGCCAGCCTTGACGCCGGATTGGTTCATGAAAATCACCGCCTTACCAACGGACTTGTTTACCTCACGATTAGCGTGGCGGGGGGGCCTTATGTTGGCTTGTTAGGTACGGTGGTCGGCGTGATGATCACTTTCGCCATCATCGCGAAGTCCGGCGAGGTGAACGTAAACTCCATTGCACCCGGTATTGCTTCTGCACTTCTGGCCACTGTTGTCGGCCTCGTTGTCGCGATTCCTGCGCTTTTCATTTACAGCTACTTGAACGGACGCATCAAGAACGTGATTGCTACCATGCAGGTTTTTATTGATGAGTTCGTCGCCAAGATGGCCGAGTTCTACCGCCCGAAAAACGAGGCCTAATTTCCCTAACTCACCCAACACTATGGCATCCGCTGAAGAGAAAGATTTCGATGACATCAACGTCACCCCGATGGTGGACTTGTATCTTGTCCTTCTGCTCATCTTTATCATTATGACCACCGCCGGTGTTCAGGGTGTGAAAGTGAACTTGCCGTCGGCCAACAGCAAGCCTGCCACCCAGAAGCTTGACATGCCGAAGACCCAGGCCGTTACCATCGATCCATCGGGTAACCTCAAGCTTAACACCACGCCAGTCACCCTCGCTGACCTAGAAAGCCGCCTCACCGCTATCAAGGCAGCGACCCCAGATGTGCCCGTCGTTCTGCGCGGTGATCGATCTAATCAATATCAACTCGTTATGGATGTGCTCGACGTTCTTGGTCGCGTCGGCATTACCCAGATTGCATTGGCGACACAACCTACCAAGTGACCATGTCCACCGTTCCTACACCCAAAAAACGCAAGCGCAAGGAAACCAATCCGCTTCCTTGGGTGATGCTTGTTGTAGCACTCATCGTCGGTGTCATTTGGTTTGTCTCGCGCGGTTCTAAGCCGCATTCCAAGCCCAAAGCTGAGGAAAGTATCACGATCACACTGCCGCCGCCGCCTCCTCCTGTCACGCCGCCCCCACCGCCGCCGCCATTGAATGAACCTCCTCCACCCGAAGAGGAAGATATGATGGTGCAGGAACCCATCCCCGAGGATGAACCTTCCCCTGATGATTCGGCACCCGAGCCACCCTCAGACCTCGACCTTGGTCCAGGATCTGCCGGAGGAACCGGCCCCGCCATTGGCGCCGGCGGTGGAGGAGGCAAGGGTGGACCAGGCAGGCGCGTCTCTGCCAGCAAGTTCGGTTGGTATGCCGCCAAGGTGCAATCCACTATCCGTCAGGCACTCAGCAGTAATGCAACCACCCGTAGTGCCACTCTATCACTTCAGGTCAAGATATGGGCCGATTCCGAAGGCCGCATTACTCGCGCTCAACTCGTTGGTTCCTCCGGTAATCCTGGCATAGATCAAGCCATTCGAAACAAAGTTCTGACTGGCTTGTTACTGCCGCAGCCTCCGCCAGCCGGTATGCCAATGCCTATCAATTTGCGAATTACAGCAAGCAAGCCAGCCATCTGAATACTCCAAGCCCATGCATCTGCTCCGTTCCACTTACATTTCCCTCTTCGCTGCATCATGTCTGACAGCGACCGCTGCCACTGAGGATGAAGTTGCCACCGAAACTGTCCCCCTGAATCCCGTCCCGGCAACGAAGCCTTTCAGCGAAACACTTGATCCCACGATTGACGCGCCGATGCCTGGTGACCTTCCCGCCGAACCGAAACCCAAGGTTGTAGCGGCACCATCTCCGAATGTAACCATCAATCTAATCAACCGACTCGTGGAGAAAGGGGTGCTGACCCAAGTAGAAGCCGCCGAAATGATTCAACAGGCGGAGGCGGATGCCCTCGCCGCACATCAGGTTGCTGCTGCACAAGCTGATATTGCAGCACTTCCGCCGGAGCCCACACCTGAGGAGGAAGCCCGCATCACCTATATTCCCGAGGTCGTGCGTAACCAGATGCGAGATCAGATCAAACAAGAGCTCATGGCCTATGCGCGGGAGGAAAGTTGGTCCAGAGAATCTGTGCCGGACTGGACATCGAAGTTTCGACCTTTTGGCGACATACGTGGTCGGTATGAAGGGACGTTTTTCCCTGAAGCAAACGACAACAGCGGTGCGTTTCCCAACTTCAACTCCATCAACACAGGAGCTCCGTTCGACACTTCTGGATCTCAGTTCTCACCGCAACACAATGTGGATCAAGAACGCAACCGGACCCGCCTTCGTGTTCGTTTAGGCACCGATGTGATGTTGGGCGAGGGGCTCAATGCCGGCTTGCGCATTGCTACTGGTGACAGCAATTCCCCGACCTCTACCAACCAGACACTCGGCAGCAGCAGCGGAAACTTTTCGAAGTATGCGGTCTGGTTGGACCGGGCATTCATCAGCTACGACGCCGGCCCCGGCGATGGCCAGGAACTCACCCTAATGCTCGGCCGCTTCGATAATCCCTTCTTCTCCACCGAAATCCTCTGGGATGAGGACCTCGGGTTCGACGGCCTCGCGCTTCGTGGCAAGGTGGATATCAACGACACGACCAAGACATTCTTCACCGCTGGCTATTTCCCGGTTTACAACACCGATTTCAATTTCGCGTCCAATCAACCATCGAAATTCGAAAGCACCGACAAATGGTTGGCCGGCGCACAGTTGGGTATTGACTGGAAAATAACCGATGACCTGACCGCCAAGTTTGGTTTGGCCTATTATGATTTCATGGACATCGAGGGTAAACTATCGTCGCCCTTCATTCCTCTCACATCGAGTGATGCGGGAGACACCGACAGCACGCGCCCCGGCTTTGCACAGCGCGGAAACACCTACATGGCACTTCGCAATATTGATAATAGTACTGCAGCCAATGATTTTGGTAACAAATATCAATACCAGTATTTCGGTCTGGCTTCAGAGTTCCGCAACATCGTGCTGACCGGCAAACTCGAATATGATGCCTACGATCCCTACCGCCTCTCACTTGTGGGTGAACTCACTAAAAACATTGCGTTCGATTCATCAGGTGTTGCCGGAAGCGCTGTCAATAACCGCGGTGCTGCAAGTGGTTCGGGCGTCGGCGAGTTTGAAGGTGGAGACACAGCATGGTTGCTGGCCTTCCAGTTTGGTAAGCCAGCACTCCAGTCTTTCGGCGATTGGCAAGCGGCGTTTGGATACCGTTATGTGGAATCTGACGCATTGGTGGACGGTTTTACAGATTCTGATTTCGGAGGTGGTGGAACCAATGTTCAGGGTTTTTCTTTGGGAGGGAATTTCGCCCTGACTTCCGCCCTCCGTCTCGGACTGCGCTGGATGAGTTCGGATGAAATCGCCGGACCACCATTGAGTTCCGATGTGTTTCTATTCGATGTCAACGCCAAGTTCTAACACGCTCATGAGCAATTCCACATTTATCAAACGTCTGCTGCCTTTATTGGCACTCTTCATTGCTACCGGTCATGCCGCTCCTGAGGCGGATCCCACACTGAAGCTGAAGGAGTCCCTGCGCTCCACCATGCTCCAACTTCGGAAAGTGCAGACTGACAATGCCAATCTTCAAGCTACGCAGGCTGCCGCTGAAGCGAAGAGCAAGGAACTTGAGAAGAAAATAGCCGAGATAACCAAGAACGGTGAAGCGCTTGTTAAGAAAAACAACGCGGAAAAGGCCGCTTCTGAAGAGTCGATTGCCAAGTTAAATAATCGAATTGCGGAGCGTGAGCAAAGGTTAGTCGAGTTCAACCAGGCATTGGAAAAGTGGAAAGTAGGGTATCAAAAAGCGGCGGAAGTCGCCCGAGCCAAGGAGGAAGAGCGCGCCAAACTCTCCACGGAAGTCGTTGATCTTAAACGCACCATCTCGGATAGAGAGACGAAGAACATCGCGCTTTTTAATACATCCTGTGAAATCCTCGACCGTTTTGAAAACTACGCGATGGGCAAGGCGATTACTGCCCGCGAACCGTTCATCGGCACAACCCGAGTGAAGGTCGAATACCTCGTTCAGGGATACAAGGACAAGATCCTCGACAACCGCATTGCGGCTCCCGCATCCAAACCCAAATCATGAACCATCGCGCCTTCCTTCTTTCCATTTTGATGGCCCCGCTGCTTCACGCGGAAAATTCCGCAGTGCTGGGAAAAATCGGCGAGATGGAGGTGAGAACCACTGACCTCCGTGAGACTCTGGCGGGATTGGACTCCTCTCAGCGCGCGCAGTTGGTTAAAGAACCGGCGGCTCTCGCCCAATACGTCCGCGCCCTGTTAGTCCAGCAATTGGTTCTGAAAATGGCCCTCGAAAAAAAATGGGACGAGGATCCGGCTGTTATTTCAAAAATAGTCCGTGCTCGCGAAACTGCCATCAGCGAGAGTTTTCTAGAAGCTGCTTCGACTCCAGATTCCTCGTACCCATCGGAGGATGAACTCAAGGCAACCTACGAGACTAACAAGTCAAAATTGCAGATTTCCCGGTCGTTCCTACTTGCTCAGATTTATATCAGCGCTCCGGGGGATGCGGATGGAACGGCTCAAGCCACTGCCAAATCCAAGGTGGATGATATTTCCAAGAAGCTGGCAGGAAATGGTGCGGATTTTTCCGGCATCGCCCGCAAGTCCAGTGAGGAGCCAACCAGTGCAGCCGAAGGCGGAAAAATCGGCTGGCTCACGGAAGCCCAGATTCAGCCGGAAATACGCGCGAAAATCCCCAAACTCTCACTCGGTTCCATTTCCGAACCTATCCGCCTCGCAGATGGCTGGCACATCCTCAAAGTGCTCGACATCCGCGAAGCCCGCACCCCTGCGCTGGATGAGATTCGTGACAATCTCGTCACACAACTCCGCAAGGAACGCGCCACCCTCAAACGTCAGGAGTTTCTTAAGGATTTACTGGGAAAAAATCCCCTCGCCATCAATGAAATCGAGTTGATGAAGCTCCCCTGAATCTTGGTAAACGGACTCTGAATTTGACAAAATTGTCACATGATTTCCAAGCCAGAAGTGAGAATCTACAGTTAACTTTTCGAGTCTCTGTATCTTGCTTTGGCCTGTCATTGAGCCCCAATTTTTCATGAAACCTAACCGTTTTCGCTTCCATACCCCTTCTCTATTCAGCGCGCCCGTGAGGTACGGTACGCCGGTGTTCGTAGGTCTATTCATCACCTTTACCGGTC
>CAYRLT010000449.1:0-9847 GCA_964425095.1 uncultured Luteolibacter sp. | reverse complement strand
AGCACGGCCTCAACCTGATGGACTCCATCAAATCCGCATTCGCTGGCCAGCCACTGGATTTCGCACCTGAATAGTTACAAAACCGGAAGGATTGATTTCAAATTGCCGCTCACTGTGAATCGCGAACAGCTGCTCTTCGATGAATCTGTCATGCTGGTTTTCAAAAAGATCAGAAGCCTGCGGATTCATTCAGCGCTAGCCGAAGAATGCGTGAAAAATTGCACGCGACAAGTTTTTTCCGATCAACACGCCCCCTTTTGGAAACTGGGCAGGTAGAACCAACCGTCGCATGGGCGGAAGCGTTTCTTGCGTGATAAAAAAAGCCGTCTACGGTGGTGCTGATGTATCGCTGCAATCACCAAAAATGCAGGCTCCGCCGCAAAATGACCGGGGCCAATGATGGCGCGTCGGCTTCCGATCTCCGTCAAGTGGCGACCGCCTTCCGTCTGACGACTGGCGAGACTCTCGCTGAGGCCTCCGCATCCGGTTTGCTGGTGCTGGTTTTTCTCCGGCACTTCGGTTGCACGTTCACCCGCCAGATTCTCGGCAAGCTGGGGGAGATTGAGAGTTTCGCACAGAGCCACGACGCGCGACTCGTGCTCGTCCACATGCTCAAAAGCGGCGGGGAAATCCGCTACCTCGGCGGTCACGGCGATGTCTCCCGCATCGCTGACCCACGCTGCGATCTTTACCGCGCCTTCGGATTAGGAAAAGGCGGACCGCTTCAGTTGTTCGGCCCGCGCGTTTGGTGGCTTGGGTTTGTTTCGATTTTCAAAGGCTGTGGAGTCGGCCACCTCGCCGGCAACGCCCTGCAAATGCCGGGCACCTTCCTGTTTCGAGATGGTGAAATCATCGCCGCTCAGCGCGCCCATTCGGCTGCGGATTTGCCGGATCTTCCCAAGCTTTTCGAGGCGGTGGCGCATACTAACGAATCTCCATGAGCCGGCTGCATTCCATTCTCCGACTATTCATCATCGCCATCGCCGCATGTCTTTCCTCGTGTATCGATAGCCGGGAGGAATACTGGTTAGAATCCGACGGTAGTGGCCGGGCGGAAATAACCTATCATCTACCCGCCGCTGCGGCAGCCGTTCATGGCGGAGAATCAGGCCTCCGGGAAATGGTCTTGGCTTTCCTCAAAGGGACCCCGGAAATCGGGAATTCAGCCTGTGAAGTAATCCTCGAAGAAAAGCGTATGCGGATAAAAATCAACATTGCCTTTGATTCCGCGTTGGCCTTGAGAGATCTCCGAAATGGAGCATCCATAAAAACCCTGCCCGCCGCCGCAACGCACCTCGCCGGTGAAATCACGGCAGGTCTGCACGGGCGCACCTTGGAATACACCCGTAAAATCTCCGCCTCCAAGGCGCTCCCGGGGGCCGCTTTTCTATCCGCCGCGCAACTCAACGGGCATCGCATGACTTATATCATGCACCTGCCAGCCGCACCGATGGAATCCAACGCAACCCGGGTGGAAAATGCCGGGCGCACCCTGGTTTGGGACATCCCCCTCACGCAAGCGCTCAAATCACCGGTGGTCACCCGATTTAAAATGCAAATCCCGATCCCATGGCACCTCGTTGCAACCATTGCAATTCCGCTGTCAGGGGCGACCGGCGCCGTCATCTTATTGCGCCGCCGGAAACTGCGGAATCGTTTTCAATTGCAAATCTTGGAAATCCCGTGCTCAATTCCGCGCACATGAACACCCGATTGATCATACTCGCCTGTGCCGCCGGATTCCTCTCACCCATTTCGGCCGCAGAGGACACGCCATTGGCCAAACAAATGGAATCCCTGGACGATTCCTACAAGGCCATGCGCAAAGAGACCGACGCCGCCAAAGGTGCCGCCGAGGCACGTAAGGCACAACAAGCGCTGATCAAGAGCATAGGCGAAACACCGAAGCTGGTGGCTAAGATGCCCGAAGGTCCGGCCAAAGAATTAGCGGCAGCGGAATATCGTAAAATGATCGGTCAGGCCTTCGTTGCGCTTTGTGAGATGGAAGAAGCTTTTCTCAAGGGAAAACCCGAAGAAGTGGCGAAGATCACAGCAGCACTCAAGGAATTGAAAAAGGCCGGCCATGGAAAGTTCATGGAAGAGGAGGAATAAAACGGACCGCCATCAGCGTGCTAACTCCAGCGACGGGGCCGATTCAGGCCTAAATCCAAGCGACTAACGGCTCACCGGCCTTGCTTGAATCTCAGCACCCGCTCACCTTCGCGGCAATAGTCGAGTCGATCGCGCGCATGGATTTCCAGAAACGTCGGGTCTTCACGCAGGGCGCGGAGCTCGATGTTTCGGTGATCCCGCTGGGCAACCACCTCGGCCTGGCGCTCTTTGACCAATGCCAGCTTGTCCTCAAGCTTATCCAATGCCCGCCGTTGCGGAAACGCGGTGGCCACCACCACGAACCCTAGCGAAAGGCAACATGCGATGAGCGCGAGTTTCCCGGCACCTTTAATGGCCCGTGTGCGGGCCTCAAGGCGCGTCAACTTCGACGCTTCCATACGTTTCCTAGCCATTAGCGGCCCCGAGAAATCCCTCGAATCCGCTAAATGTCAAGCAAACTAAAGGATTCACATCGATTCCGGGCCATGGCCCAACTCGGTTAGTCGTCAGTGGGAGGCATCGCGTAGCAGATGAAGCCGTTCCAACGCAGCCCCGCTTTCGATCAATTCACGCGACATCGTGATGCCATCTTCCATATTGTCCACCAGGCCGGCGCAGGCGAGTGCCGCGCCGGAATTCATGAGAACCATGTCGCGCTTGGGCCCGGTGTCGCGACCGGAAAGGATCGCCAAAAGGATGGCCGCATTTGTGGCCGCGTCGCCGCCTTGCAATTCCGAGACTTCGGCGTGCTTCAGGCCGAAGTCTCGCGGGCGGACCTCCTCGTCTTCGAGATCCTGATAAAGCCCGGCTTTGCAGATGCGGGTGGAGCCCATCAGGCTGATTTCATCCACGGAGCGGCCATCGCCGGTGGTGCCGTGGACGACCCATGCACTATCACGTCCAAGGCGTTGCAGGATTTCAGCAAAAGCCGGGCAAAACTCCCGTGAGAAGACGCCGACGAGTTGGCACTGGGGTTTTGCCGGGTTGAGCAGCGGACCTATCAAATTGAAAATGCTTTTTACTCCACGCGCGGCGAGGGTTTTACGAACTCCAGCCACGACCTTGAATGCGGGGTGATAGATCGGAGCAAACATGAAACCTACACCGGCTTTCTCAAGGCAACGGCGGAAACCATCGGCCGGCAAATCAATCCGCACGCCCAGCGCTTCGAGCACATCCGCACCGCCGCTCTTCGAAGTGATACCGCGGTTTCCATGTTTGACGACGATCGCCCCACCGGCAGCGGCGATAAACATCGCGGTGGTGGAAACGTTGAAAAGATCCAACTGGTCTCCACCGGTGCCGCAAACATCGAGCGTGGGGCCTTCTAGATCCAACAACCCAAGATGCGGGTCCACCGCATGGCTGAGAAAGGTCTCGACGAATCCCGCGATCTCAGCGGGCGTTTCGCCTTTTTCTGAAAGCGCTTCGAGCAATCGTTCTTTCTTCGAATCGGCCACAGCGGGATCGAGTAAAAGATCGGCAGCGACTTCGACTTCGCGTCGCGAGAGTTCCTGGTTTTCTTCGAGGTGATGAATCAAAGCATCCATGGGAAAAAACTATCACGACATCTGAGAGAGGGCCAGAACGAACGGAACATCAGCCGGGTTTCATCGATCCGCAGGGAGTCGCCATTGCGGTTTGACGGATCGCATTCCGCCGGGCAAAGTCCGCCGCCATGTCCGACCAGAAGCACGTGCTCTTCGTTTGCACCGGAAACACCTGCCGCAGCCCAATGGCTGAAGGCCTTTTTCGCAAAGCGATCGACGGTCGCCGCGATTTCACGGTGAGTTCCGCCGGTGTTTCCGCATCCAAAGGCGCTCCGGCCAGCCAAGAAACCCGGGCCATTCTGCGGAAACGCGGTGCCTCCATTGATGGATTTGTGAGCCGCCCCGTCACGGATGACATCCTTAACGCCGCCACCCACGTTTTCACCATGACGGAAAGCCATTTGGCGGTTCTTGAAGCCCGGTTTCCCGAACACTCGGACAAGTTTTTCCTGGTTCGTGAGTTCTCCGGAATCTCGGACAAACGCCAGGGAATCGATGTCCCGGATCCGATCGGCATGGGCGCCGCCGCTTACGAGGAAGTCGCCAAAGTGCTCGATGCCGCCATCCCCGCAATCATCGCCTACGTGGACTCAGGCGTTGGAGAAGTGAAGTAGATCCGGAATCTCTCAGCCTCCCGCTCAGACCATTCCGAGCTTCATCCGGCCCTCTTCGGAAATCATTTCCTGATTCCACGCTGGATCCCAAACGAGCTCGACGCGGGCATCATCGACGCCGTCGATAGTCATGATTTTTGCTTGGGCATCCGCGGCAATCACCGGTCCCATGCCGCAACCCGGAGCGGTGAGCGTCATTTTCACCGAGACCACGGTTTGCCCATCGATGTCCTCGACCGCACAGTCATACACCAAACCCAGATTCACGATATCCACCGGAATTTCAGGATCATAGACACCCTTGAGTTGGGACCACACCTGCTCTTCAAGCGGCGCGTCTTTTAGCCGAACTGCCGCCGCATGCTTTTTCTTCTCCTCCTCAGCATCCACACCGAGCGCATCGGCGTCTTGCGAGGAAATCCGCGCAAGACCCTGCGAAGTGGCCACCGTGTAGGTGCCACCCAAGCGCTGGGTGATGAAAACCGCCGTGCCTGCTGGCAGCGAAAGCGAGTCGCCACTCGGAATCTGAATTGCTGAAACTTCCCGGGTAAGCTTGATTTCTTCGTGCATGCGCGGAGTAAAGACCAGCCTCCCGCAGTCGGCAAGTGATTTGCCAGTGCCATCCCTCCCCCATGCGCGCTTGGCGGACTTGACCGGATTTCAACGGGAGACGAGATTACTCCCAAGATGACCCGCGAAAATCTAGCCGAAGTCCTTGAAGAAATCGCCCTGTTGCTGGAACTCAAGGACGAGAACCCCTTCAAGGTTCGCGCCTACCGCCAAGGCGCGGATACCGTCCGCAACTACGATGGCGACATCGTGCAACTCGCCTTCGACAATCAACTCACTGGCATCAAGGGCCTCGGCGATGCATTGCGCGAAAAACTCCACGAACTCGCCTCCACCGGCAGCCTGAAATTCCATCAAGACCTCCGCGCGGAGTTTCCCGAAGGCCTCACCGAACTCTTCGACCTCCATGGACTCGGCCCTAAAAAAGTCAAAATCCTCCACAAATCCCTCGGCATCGCCTCAATCGCGGATCTCAAAACCGCCTGCACCGACGGCAAAATCGCCGCGTTGCCCGGCTTCGGCGAAAAAACTCAAACCAAAATCCTCGAAGCCATCGCCCTGCACGAGACTTTCGCCGGAACATTTCTGCTAGGCGACGTCACCCCGCTCGTTTCCGAAATCCTCGAAACCTTGCGCCTCCACCCCGAGATCAGCCGCGTCGCCGTGGCTGGATCCTACCGCCGTGCCAAGGAAACCTTGCATGACTTGGACTTCCTCGTCGCCACCCAAGAAGGCGCTCTCGTTTGCGAGGATTTCACCACGCTGCCCCAAGTGGAATCCATCATCGTCTGCGGTGAAACCAAAGCATCCGTCCGGCTGAAAACCGGCATCCAGTGCGACCTCCGGGCCGTTTCCAACGCACAGTTTCCCTTCGCTCTCCAATACTTCACCGGATCAAAAGAACACAACGTCGCCCTGCGCTCACTCGCCCTCAAACAAGGACTCTCACTGAATGAATACGGCTTCACCGCTACTTCCGACAGCAATCCTGAAATCCCATCGGGGATTTATGAAGAGAAAGATATCTATCAATTGCTCGGACTCGACTATATCGAACCCGAACTCCGAGAAAATCGTGGTGAACTCGAAGCAGCAGCCCACCACCAACTCCCCCGCCTCGTCCAACTCGATAACCTCCGCGGCACTTTCCACAACCACACCACCGAGTCGGACGGCACCAGCACCCTTGAAGAAATGGCGGAAGAAGCGATGGAGCTCGGCCTGCAATACCTAGGCATCGCCGATCACTCAAAATCCATGGTCATCGCCAATGGACTCGACTCGGATCGCCTGTTGAAACAAGTCGAAACCATCCGCCAGCTCAACTCCACATTCACCCACTTCCGCCTCTTCGCCGGCTCAGAAGTCGATATCCACAAGGACGGTTCACTGGATTTCGACGATTCAACGCTCGCCCAACTCGATTACTGCGTCGCCTCGGTTCACAACATCTTCAACCTGCCCGAAGAAGAAATGACGCGCCGGATTTGCCGTGCCATGGAAAACGAACATGTCACCATGTTAGGTCATCTCACCGGCCGCTTGCTCCTCAAACGCGATGGCTATGCGGTGAATCACTCCGCCATCATCGATTGCGCGGCGGAAACCCGCACCATCATCGAGCTCAATTGCAATCCATGGCGGCTCGATATGGATTGGCGTTGGTGGAAGCGAGCCCGCGACAAAGGCGTGCTCTGCTCGATCAATCCAGACGCTCACTCTACCATCGGACTGCATTTCCTCGGCATCGGTGTCCGCAGCGCCCGCAAAGGTTGGCTTCGCAAAAAAGATGTTTTCAACACCCGGTCCGCCGCCGATGTGGAGAATTTCCTCAAGACACCGAAGACGAAACGCTAAAACGTTCGCAATCGGTGGGTAGCGCAAAAACCGCTGATGATGGATGATGATTTTTCAATCGGAAATCAACAACTTGTCCGTCGTAGCCATCTTGGCCTTCGTGGCTTCAGCGAAGGAGGCGGCGAAGGAGGTGGAGGTTCAAGTTCTTTCCCGCCATGCCACTCCAGCGCTCCGTTACAAACAAATCCGCCGGAACAAGACATCCAGCGGCAATTGCATGCCGATGTAAAAATCCCCGAAATCCGCATAGCGGGCCGAGACTTCATCAAACCGCATTTCATACACGATCGATTTGATATCGATCGTATCCTTGGCGAGCAGAGTGACGCCCCACTCAAATTCATCCAAGCCGGTCGAACCGGTGATGAGTTGAAGGATTCGGCCCGAATAGGTCCGACCGACACGGGCGTGCCCGGCCATCAACTGGCGGCGTTCCTCATAACTCAGGGAATACCAGTTATCGCTGCCGCTGCGGCGCTTTGACATCGGATAGAAACAAATCACCGGCCAATCCGGCAAAACCGGATAGAGTCGGTGTTTCAAGTAATGTTCCATCCGCTCGTCGAACTCCTTCAGTGCCGTCTCAAATTCCGGGCTGCCCTCACTCAAGCCTTTTTCCTCGATCAAGGTATCCGCCGAGTATTGCTCTCGGGTAGTGGTGTATTCGGAGCTCTCCGTCTGCGAGAGATAGGAATAGGAAGGGCTGAGAATTTCCGGCCCTAACGAAAGAGTGAGTTGCTTTTCATAAGCATTCGCCACCTGCAGATCGGGTGTGAGCAGCATGAATCCGAGATCAGCTTTCGGCGTAGCCACCGAAAAAATCAGCAAGTGCGTGTCCGGCGTGGCGCGGATTTCCTGCACCAACTCCGTCAAACGGGTCTTTGCCTGGCGCTTTTCATCGTCGCCATAAACCGCCCATTGCGCGTGATCGACATGATAAAACAAATGCATGACATGCCAACCTTCGCGGGGCACGATCGGAGTGATTTCTTCAGTGGACATAGAGGTGGTTTCTATTGGCGTTCGGTGGAAATATCGATTTCAAAAAGCTTGGTGGATTCTCTATCTAAACTTGCACCGGAAGGAGTTTCCCGCACCTCGATCGTCCACGGTTTGCTCTCTCCAGTGCGATAAGCGGCGTGCATGCCGGGATCCTCAAAACCCGCCGTGGCCGCAATTTCCAAGGTGGCATCGCCATCGATATTGCGCGTCATCACGTCGCCTAGAATTTGGCCTACTTCATCACGGAATAAAACCCGAATATCTGCCGGTCCGCCGGTCACGGACAACTCCAGCACCGGCAGGAGCACGGTCCCACGGCGGAATGCGTCGGCATCCGCACCGTCTGTGACCGGGGCACGCCAATAACTTCTGGCGGATTTGATGGTCACTTTGGATCCCTTGATCGGAAAATCGACGGCCTCAGATTGAGTGATACGCACCGCCAGGGGCTGCAAAAACATAAAGTAAACTATGGCTCCTCCGCCTAAGAGCAGGGCCAGTAACCCGAGCAATCCGATCCGCTCGATATTTGAAAGTCCCAGACGCGGGCGCAACGAGATGGGAACTGCGTTTTCAGACACCACAGGTGAAAGTTCATCATCCGTATCCGCCTGCGCGATGGTTTGCGCCGTCGTTTCAGACTCCCTTTCAGCAAAGACGGACTCGCTCGGCTCGGGTTTTGGTGCCGGAGCTTGAATCATTCCCGGCTTTCCGATGGCAGCCAAATCTGCGATTTCCGGCACGATATCGATATCATCCCACCCTTCGAGATTGTTAACCAACGTGCTCGAGGGGGACCATGCATTAGCGGTCGATTCGGTGGGACCGCTTTCCGTGGCCCTCTTGTTGACGTCCGTTTGGGCGGAATCCTCTGCTGCGGCAGGCTTAAATGGCGGCCGATCCTGCGTTTCACGAGGTTGCCGAGCCTCAAACACCCTCGGCGCGGGAATCAACCGATTCGGTGCTGGCTTAGTTTCGGTAGTCGCAGGTTCCCGCGGTTCGTCCGCCATCTCTAAATCGCCATCGAAATCCCACAAACCCATCTCCGTCGTGTCCTTGGCAAAATTTTCCGGCGATGGCCGACGGCGCGGTGACGGAGATGATCCGTCAGAAGATGGAGGTGGCTCAGTGGACATGGCGGATGCTTTGCTTTTTAATACCGGCAGAACGCTGACTTGGCCAGTCCGAATGACAATCTGACATTTCCTGAAAAATCGGATTGCATCGCACGCCCGGCGGATGCATGCAATCCCCCACGAATCCATTTAAATACCATGGCTGACCGCGAAGACAAAAACTCCGAAAATATTGCTGGCAAATTCTATGTCGATAGCCAGTGCATCGATTGCGACCTCTGTCGCGAAACAGCACCCAACAATTTCGCCCGCGCTGAAGACGAAGGCTACTCCTACGTGTTCAAACAGCCCGAAAATGACGAGGAAATCGCCCAATGCCGCGAGGCGATGGAAGGCTGCCCCGTCGAAGCCATCGGCGACGACGGCGACGAATAAGCGTCCAGTCGCCGTCAGTTGTGATGAAACGCAAACCGCCCAAGGGAGCGCTCCGCAAAGAGATTCTCAGTGAATGGCGTGGCTGCGAAGAAGCAACTGACCTCAACCAAGGAATCCACACGGCGGAGAAATTCATTTCCGCCATACTTCGCTCGGCCGGAGCCGAGGACGGCTTGCACGAAGATCAGGTGCGCTCCGCCTGGAAAGAATTGGCCGGGGATTTTATTTTCCGACATTCCGAGCCCGTCTCGGTAAAAAACGGCCACCTTGTCCTCCGCGTTACCCAGCCAGCCATGCGGTTTCACCTCGAACAGATGAAACCCATGCTGCTCACCAGAATTCGCGCACAACTC
Source organism: uncultured Luteolibacter sp. (assembly GCA_964425095.1). Lineage (GTDB taxonomy): Bacteria > Verrucomicrobiota > Verrucomicrobiia > Verrucomicrobiales > Akkermansiaceae > Luteolibacter. The sequence goes on along the minus strand of CAYRLT010000449.1, from coordinate 278 downwards.
GGTGAAAACCGCGTCAAATCCGTGAAGTTCGCCCTCGGCTAGCCGACCCGCACCATGTTCCGCAACTTCATCTTCGATTGGTCCGGCACCTTAGTGGACGACCTCGGCCCCGTGATCGAGGCAACCAATGCCGTGCTCACGAAATACGACGTGGCGCCACTCGGCCGCGAAGAATTTCGCCGTCGGTTCCGCCTGCCATACCACGAATTTTACACCGAAATCCTCCCGCACGTCACCCTCGACGAACTGGAAGCCCACTTCCGCACGGCCTTCGATGC
>CAYRLT010000448.1:0-6417 GCA_964425095.1 uncultured Luteolibacter sp. | reverse complement strand
CTTTGCTGCCTTAGAATACCATTTGGTGGCCTCTGCGGGGTCTTGAGATACTCCGTCACCCTTATCGTAGCAGTATCCGAGACCGTATAGAGCGTTTGTGACGTTCTGATTCGCTGCCATGCGGAGCCATTTCACTGCCTGTTCTGCATCCTTTTTCACTCCTTCGCCATTCAAGTAACTGTATCCCAGATTATTTTGAGCGTGTGCGAGGTTCTGATCCGCTGCCATGCGATACCATTTCACCGCCTCGGCGTCGTCCTCCGACACTCCTTCGCCTTGGGCATAGCAGAAACCCAAGTTGTGTTGAGCTATTGCGTGACCCTGTTCCGCCGCCTTGCGATACCAATTAACAGCTACGACATCGTCCTTTTCCACTCCCTTGCCATTCAAATAGCAGTCTCCGAGAATCTGTTGAGCATATGCGAGGTTCTGATCTGCTGCCATGCGCACCCATTTCACTGCCTGTTCTGAATCCTTTTCCACTCCATACCCATATAGGTAGCACCTTCCAAAAGTATATTGAGCGTTGGCCTTTCCTGCCTCAGCGTGTTTTTGGGCTTCTGTGGAAAGCTTGAGCGTAATCTTTGCCATTCTATCAGTTTGCGTGTTAGACATGACGACTTCCAGTTCAGCTAATTCGGCCCAAATACTCCTAGTCATTTGGTCATAGGGTTGAGCCTCTCCACGCTCAAAATTCGCAATAATTTCCTCGACCACTTTTTCAAAATATGTCATCTTGCTACTTATTATATCGATATTTGTAGGGATATCAGCATCGACATCGGCCACCTCATTATTTGTCCTATTGTTGTTACAACTCAAGAAGCATGTAATCACGGAGAGAACCGCGACAATTTCAAAAAGACAGGCTTTTTATAAAAAATTCTTTGCGCGGTCAGTATTATCGGATAATCTACGGCTGCAATGAGTGTGAACAATCGAAAGCGATGGATTGTGCCGTGGAAGGATTCACGGACGAAGCCGGTAATTTATCACACGATCTCGAGGATCGTGGGGCGGGACTTTTTGTTGGAGGTGGATGAACGGGAACATTTTCGGATGCTGATGCGGATGTGTGAGAAGTTTACGGGCTGTCGGGTGCTGTCTTATTGCCTGATGTCCAACCACTTCCACATATTACTGGAAGTGCCGCCAATACCGGAGGGCGGGATTTCGGATCAGGAATTGCTGGAACGGTTGGGCGTTTTTTACAGTGAAGTGCAGGTGGCGGAGATTGTGAAGGAAATGAAGGATGCGGCGGTTGTGCGGGTGCGCGGTGAGTTTGAAATGCCGCCGGTGGATGAAATGGGGGTGCCATTGACCCCAGTTGAGGAGTTGTTGCTGACGAAGCAGCAGGCAGTGCGAAGGGTGGAGGAAATCCGCAGTCGCTTCATCCGGCGGATGCATGATTTGAGCGAGTTCATGAAATCCTTGCTGGAACGCTTCACCAAATGGTTCAACCGCATGCATTCGCGCACGGGCACGCTGTGGGAAGATCGTTTTAGGAGCGTGATCGTGGAAAGCGGGATTGCGGCGCGGACGATGGCGGCTTATATCGATCTCAATCCGGTTAGGGCGGGGATAGCGCAAGATCCGGCAGACTATCGTTGGAGCAGTTATGGCGAAGCGGTGGGCGGTGGGAAGAAGGGGAACGGGAAAAAGGCACGAGAAGGTTTGGTGCGGGCGTATTTTTGCGATCAGGGAGTGGGATTTGATTCCGGAAAATGGCTGGAAGCTTCGCGTTTGTATCGGCGACTGATGGGGCTTGCGTTAAGCAGGAAACCAGGACGAACCGAAAACCAGCGACGGTCGCAGACCGCCGCTACAGTGACGATGAATACGGCGGAGATGTTGGAGAGCAAAGACAATGGCACCTTTCTCAAAGATTTAGGAATGGCGAAGATGCTGCGGTGCCGGGTTCGGTATTTTACGGATGGTGCGGTGATTGGTAGCAAAGAGTTTGTGAACGAGGCATTTGCGAATGCACGGGAGCGATTCGGGCCAAAGCGCAAGGACGGTGCGCGGTCGATGCGAGGGCGCGGCAGCGGTGCGAAGGGTCAGCTGTGGAGTATGCGGGATTTGCGGGTGAGGGTTTGATTTTTGCCAGCTTCAAGGGAGCCATCGACAGACTCAATCATTGGCACCGCCATGCGGCGGAAAAGTGGGCGCTACCGGCGCTAGGTCATCACATGCTCTAGCAACAAACTCTGAATTGCCATGTAAAACTGCGACCTGAGAAATGCGGATCGGCGCTTTGGTGGAAACTCGTCGGGGTTACGCGCCTCGCTGGGTCCGAATTGGCATTGTTGCTCGATGGCAAGACGCGCCTGATTCAGCGCGCTATACCATTGAAATCCATCCTCGCGGTTGATCCACAACAGCCCCGGTCCATCGGCGGATTCCAAATGAGCGGATGCGATCGCGGTGGTGACATACAACAATGCGGAGGAAAATTGTTCTTCGAGATCAGGGATGACGAAATCCTGCCAATCGGCAGTGATGTCATCATCGGTGATCAGATTTCCTAACCGCTGCGCAAGCGATGCCTCGCAAGAAAGCGCATCATTCGCGATGCCATTGAGCAACGCCCAATCGCCGGGAGCATCGGTGTCGATGCGCAAACCACCTTTCAATGTCGGAATGATTTTCACGCGGCTTTTTCCAAACTGCTGGTGAGTTGGTGGGCTTGGAGTTGTTGGGTGAAAAACTCAGCTTTTTCGAGTTCACCAGTCCACACGATCGAGCGCCCTTTTTGGTGCACTTGCAACATGAGGACGGCGGCCTTTTTTTCGTCGTAACCGAAAATTTTCATCAGGACGTGTGTGACGTAACCCATCAGATTCACCGGATCATCATGGACGACGACATTCCACGGCACTGCGTGAACCGTGGATTCGCGAGTTTTGGTGAGCGTGTCGGAGTCTCCCATGGTCTTACGCGTTGGCTTCTGCGTTGGCAGGGGCGTCCACCCATTTGCCGTGCTCTCGGATGAGGTCGGTGAGGCGGGCCACCGCTTCACCTTCCGGAATGTTGAATTTCACGGCGGTCTTGCCGACGTAAAGGTTGATTTTCCCGGGTGCGCCGCCGACGTAGCCAAAATCCGCGTCAGCCATTTCGCCGGGACCATTCACGATGCATCCCATCACCGCGATGCGCACGCCCTTGAGGTGGCCGGTCGCCGCGCGGATTTTTTGCGTGGTGGACTGGAGGTTGAAAAGCGTCCGCCCACAACTCGGGCAGGCAACATAATCCGTCTTGAAAATGCGGGTGCCGGCAGCTTGCAGGATGTTGTAGGCGAGTCGCAATGATTGGCCTGGCGCGGTCTCACCACGGACGAGAATCGCATCGCCGATGCCATCGCAAAGCAGTGACCCGAGGTTTTGGGCGGCGGGCAGCAGCGCCTCGAGGAAATCTTTGTTTTCACTCGGTGGATGCAAGGTGTCCTTCAAAAGGATCGGATGCCGCGCTTGCAGTTTCGAAGCTAACAAACGGAACGCCGGAATAACTTCCATCTCCGTGCCATCGGCAACCGTAACCAAGCATGACTCCACCCGATCATTCACCGCAGCGATCGCCGCATCGTCCTGCGGATCAATGTCCAAGACCCCAGATTTTTCCACGATGATCTCCGGCTTGAAATCGCCCATCGAGGCGATCTTGTGGGCAACTGCATTCCAGCGATCCTGAGTAGTAAACACGCGCACCGTATTCTCCCCGCCCAGAAAGTGCCCCATGATCTCAAGAGCCGAACTACGACGCCTCTCATAAGAAAAAGGATCGTAAGAAGGGCGGAAAGTAGCTGGAGCGTCCCGCTCCAGGCCGTCCAAGGAGCGTCTCGCTCCGAGTCCCCCCCCATACCGAGACCCCGTCCATTGGTCTAAAGCATTCCCCTTCCGAGGATTCTCCAACACATACTTCACCTGATGCCTAAAATCATCCGCATCCCTCACCACATGATCATAGTATTCCTCCTGCCAGAACGAGCCTGTCCTGCCCAGAATCTCATTCGCTTTTTTCGCGACGAAGGATTTCCATGATTGAACAATTTTTGCCAGATCCTGCCCATCTTCCGGACGCAGCACCGCATGCACGTGATTGGGCATCACCGACCATGCAAACAACGTGTATCGTTCGCCATCGAAGTGCGTCATCGCGCTTTCCATCAGGCCTGCGATTTCCGGCTTTCTGAGAAGACACTCGCCGTGGGATTGGTTGAGCGTGGTATCGAGAAAGGATTCCTGAAAACCTGCGATTTGCGATCGGATTGAAACCAGTGCATCCAGACCGCTGCGGGAGCCACCTTGGGAAGTCAGTTCTTGCAAACGAGTGGCGAGAATCTTTTTCCGACTTTGGTAATCCTCTAAAGCGGATGACGGAATGGAGTCTTTGAGACGGAAGGTGATTGCGTAGGTGGCTCCGGGGATTCGCCAGTGTGGGAGGTATGCGGAGTCGTGCTTTTCGATTTTGGTGAAGTCGGGGTGGATGCTTCGCGCGGCTTCTTGGAAGGCTTCTTGGGATTTGACCTCGGGGCGAGACGCCCCTTGGACGGCCTGGGGCGGGACGCCCCAGCTACTTTCGTTATAGGGTTTCACCAGCGCCTGCGCTACGGGGATTTCGTGGATGGAGTCCTCGGTGAGTGAGACGCGGATGGTATCGCCGATGCCGTCCGCAAGCAGCGAACCGATGCCGATGGCACTTTTGATGCGTCCGTCCTCACCATCGCCGGCTTCGGTCACGCCAAGATGGATCGGATAGTTCCAATCCGGGCCCTCCGCGAGAAGGCGGGCGGCGAGCAAACGGTAGGCCTCGATCATCACTTTCGGGTTGGACGCTTTCATCGAGAAAACCAGCGCGTGATAATCGTGGTCGCGGGCGATGCGGGCGAATTCCAACGCGCTCTCCACCATGCCCAGCGGCGTATCGCCGTAGCGGTTCATAACGCGGTCCGATAGAGATCCATGGTTGGTTCCGATCCGCATGGCGCGGCCAAGATCCTTGCAGAGGCGGACCAAGGGCGTGAACTCCTCGCGGATGCGCTCCAGCTCCTCCTCATATTGGGCATCGCTGTATTCGCGGATTTCAAACTTCTTTTTATCGACGTAATTCCCCGGATTCACGCGGACTTTTTCCACCCACTTGGCGGCCTCGAGGGCGGCGTCCGGTTTGAAATGAATATCCGCGACGAGTGGCACGGTGCACCCGGCGGCACGCACCCCACGGGCGATGTGTTCGAGATTCGCCGCGTAAACTTTCGTCTGGGCCGTGACGCGGACGATCTCACATCCGACGTTCGCCAACCCGAGAATTTCAGCCACGCAAGCCTCGGTATCGCGCGTGTCGGAGGTGATCATCGACTGCACGCGGATCGGGTGTTTTCCGCCAAGGCCCACGTTTCCCACCATCACCTCGCGGGTGAGGCGGCGTGACGGATGAAGAAGATCGGGGCAATAGCTCAGTGACGCGGTGGAATTCATTGATGCAGGGGATATAAACGAAAATCCGCCGCCCGGCAACGACCGCGTGCGCAACGACCCTTTTCTACCCGTATTTCACCGCCTGCGGATTCCAAGGCTTGCCGGACACCTCCGGCCATCGCTATGAACTGCGCGTGGCCGAGAAAAACATTGTCTATTTCGATTTGGAAACGCAGCGCAGCTTCGGCGATGTCGGCGGGTTTTCGCAAAAGGCCAAAATGGGGATTTCCATCGCCGTGACCTACAGCACCGCCCGCGGAACCTACGAAATCTACGGCGAAAGCGAAATGGACCAACTCGCCAAGGACCTGCTCAGCGCGGATCTGGTCGTCGGCTGGAACCACCTCCAATTCGACTACCCGGTGCTCCAGCCGTATGTCTTCCACACGCTCGCCGAACAGACGATCAACCTCGACATGATGCTGGAGCTCGAAACCATCCTCGGCTTCCGCCTCAAACTCGATTCGGTGGCATCCGCGTCACTCGGCACCGGCAAAACCGCCGATGGCCTCGACGCCCTGCGCTGGTGGCAGGAACACAAAAAAACCGGCAGCTTCGCCCCCTTACGAAAAATCGCCGAGTATTGCGCCTACGACGTCAAAGTCACCAAGTGCGTCCACGAGTTCGCTCTCGCTAACGGATTTCTCAAATACGACGACAAAAGCGGCCGCTGCGCCGAAGTCGCCGTGAATTGGGCTTAAGGGTCCGCAAAAAGTAGTCCAGGACTTCAGTCCGTTCTTCGGGCATAAGAACGGACTGAAGTCCTGAACTACTTTTCTAATCCCAGCTCAATGGAGCCGGACGCCAGTTGTGTTCGGCATGCGATGTGCTGTCGACGCGTTTGTTGGTCAAATTGACAATTTAGTTGCCTTGGGTTCCTTTTCGCGAGTCTTCCTCTGTCGAGCAGGCGACTTCCCTCCTATCATCCGTACACAACTCCGCG
>CAYRLT010000447.1:0-9944 GCA_964425095.1 uncultured Luteolibacter sp. | reverse complement strand
AGGGCGGTGGTGGTTTTTCCCACACCTCCCTTTTGGTTGGCAACGGCGATGACTTTCATGGAGGCGGGAATGACTCTTCCGGTATAGTGCCTTTCATGCAATCAAAACATCTGGGGACGGGCAAAGAGGGTGCATTGGGCTAGGGAGGGGCGCGCCAGAGAGTGAGGCCATTGTTTTAAGACGTTTCCCACGGGCAGTCCACACCATGAAATCGTCGGGAAAACTGGTTTTCTCAATCGCCCCATTCGTCGGAGAGTTTCGGGGGTATCAAGTATTTCAGGGTGCCGTGGCGGGCGGGAGGATTCACGCGGAGGCAGGCGATCGCGCCTTTTTTGACCATGACCGCGCCGCCGGAAACGCCGAGGATCCACTCGATGAAGTTGGAGAAATCCGGTTCGTGGCCGACGATGGCGACGCGTTTGAACTCGCTAAATCCGGCGAGTTCTTTCATGGCGGATTCCGGGTGCATGCCGCAGGCGAGCCAGCCTTGGATGACGGGGCTGGGGATTCCGGCGGTTTGGCAGAATTCGTCGGCGGTTTGGCGGGCGCGGACGAGCGGGCTGGTGAGGACGATTTCCGGGAGGATTTCCGCGTGTTTCAGGAGTTTGGCCGCGCGGTGGGCTTGTTGGCGGCCTTTGGCGACGAGTTCGCGCGCGCGATCGCCACCGGGGTTGGTGTCATCAGCCTTGCCGTGGCGGAGTAGGATGAGGTCCATTTTTTGGTAAATGCTGAAACTCTGAAAAGCTGAAATGGAGAGAGTCGTTTACATAGTCATGCCGCCGTCGACGGCGATGGCTTGGCCGGTGATGTAGCGGGCGGCGGGGCTGGCGAGGAAGACGACCATGGCGGCGATGTCCTTGGTTTCGCCAAAGGTGGCGAGGGGGATTTTGGCGATTACGGCGTCTTTGATCGCTTGCGGGAGTTCATCGGTCATGTCGGTGGTGATGAATCCGGGGGCTACGGCGTTGCAGGTGACGCCGCGTCCGGCGAGTTCGCGGGCGACGGCTTTGGTGAAGCCGATCAGGCCGGCTTTGCTGGCGGAGTAGTTGGTTTGGCCGGCATTTCCGATCAGGCCGATGACGGAAGCGATGTTGATGATGCGTGGGTCCTCGGCTTTCATGAGGCTGCGCATGAAGGCTTTGACAGTGTTGAAGGCGCCTTTGAGGTTGGTATCGAGTACGGTGTCCCAATCCTCCTCTTTCATCCGCATGAGCAGCCCGTCACGGGTGACGCCGGCGTTGTTGACGAGTATGTTCACGGGGCCGAGCTCCTCGGTGATTTTTTTCGCGAGTTCCTGGACGGCGGTGTGATCGGAAATATCCACGGCATAGGCGGTGGCGGTTCCTGGAAACTCGGCGTTGATTTCCTCTGCGGCTTTCCCGCAACTCGATGCGCTGCGGCTGACAACGGCGACCTTGGCTCCTTCCGCAGCAAGTGAACGGGCGATTTCCTGACCGATTCCGCGTCCTCCTCCGGTAACGACGGCGATTTTATTGGCAAAGCGTGACATGCCGGAAGCGTGGCGGGGAATCGGCCCGGGTGTCAATTCCGGGGATTTGGCTCAGGCGCTTGGCAGTCGTGCGGAAACGAGTTTCGCGACGTATTTGGCGAGCATGTCGGCTTCGAGATTGACCGCTTGGCCGATGCGCGCGGCGTGGAGGTGGGTGTTATCCCAGGTGTGCGGGGTGATCCAGAAAACGGCTTCGTCGGGAGTGAGTTCAGCGATGGTTAGAGAGATGCCGTCGATGGCGAGTGAGCCTTTATCCACGCAGAGGTCGTGGATTTCCGGCGGTAGGGAAACGGCGATGATGTGGTCTTGGCCGCTGGCTTCGAGGCGAGTGATTTTCCCGGTGGCATCGACGTGGCCTTGGACGAAGTGACCGCCGAAGCGGTCGCCAACCATCATGGCGCGCTCGAGGTTGACGGTGGAGCTCATGGTGAGTTGGCCGAGTGAAGTGATCTTCAAGGTCTGGGTGAGCAGGTCGAATGAAACTGCTTTCTCGGTTAGGTCCGCCACGGTGAGGCAGCAGCCGTTGATGGCCACGGAGTCGCCGAGCTTGAGTGCGGCTGCGAACGGTATTTTCAATGTCAGGCGCGCTTGATCGCCGCGATTTTCAAGCGAGATGACGGTTCCTACAGCTTCGACGAGTCCGGTGAACATGGCTCAGAGGGACGGGGCGTTTTGTTCAATAGCTGGGGCGGTGGGCGGGATTTTTTCCTGATCGACATCCGCTGAGCCATTCGGAAGCAACACGAAGCAAAGATAGACGATCACCGTCGGAGTGAGAGCGCCCAGAAAGACGCCGAGCGGGGAGACACCATCTTTGAAAAACTTCGAGAGGATGCTTTGGCCGGCGGGATTGGGCGCATTGGCGATGACGGTTAGGCCGCCACCGGTTACGGCTCCGGCGACGACGGCATGTTTCGCGCTGAGGGAAATATCATGCACTTGGGCGGCAAGGTAAGTGATGGCGGCGTTGTCGTTGAATGCGGTGAGGATCGTGGCTCCAAACATGAGTGCTTGGTCGTTGAGTGAGGTGATGACGGGAGCGATCCACCATGCCTGACAGCCACCATGAATGACCAAGCCAGCGAGGAAGAAGCCGACCAGCATCGGGCTGCGCAGCGACATTGTATTCTGGTGGTGTTGGGTGGCGGTAGTGAAGGCCATGAAGAAGAGAAATCCGCCGATAAAAAGCACCGGGTAGTGCGCGGTGTAAACGGTCCATACGAGGAACAACAGATGAACCATGGTGACCCACGGCGGGATTGGATTTTCCCGCTCGGTCCAGGAGATGGTTTCGATGACTCCGTCCAGTTTGCCGTCTGCCTTGTCCGAGAGTTCAAAGAGAGCCTTGCGGAAATAAAGGAAGTAAAGGCCGCTGGAAATGAGGATGCCAATCACGGCCTTCCAGCCGAAGTGCTCCATCATGAAAAGGGAGCTCCAGCCCCATTTGCCGGCGACCATGAGGACCGGCGGCGCGGCAAAGTTCGTGAGAGTGCCTCCGACGGAAATGCTGACGAAAAGCAGGCCGATTGTGCCGTAGGCGAGTTTGGCTGGCGGGTTGTAACGATAGAATTTCTTGGCCAGCAAGAGCGCGCCGATCGTCATCGCGGCGGGCTCGGTGATGAAGGAACCGAGGATTGGCGAGATGATCAAAACGCTGAGCCACCATGCGGAGGGCGAGCCTTTGCCGAGCGCGGCGGCCTTCGACATCATGGCCTCGGCGAAGCGCAGAACTGGACGGCTGGCGGCAATCGCCATGATCACAACGACAAAAATCGGTTCGGTGAAAACGCGGTCTTTGCCGACGTAGAGCACGAAATCCGCCCACGAATGGTAATAGACTGCGGCGGCGGCCAATCCCAAGACCCACAGGCCGAAGACCGCCTCGACCTCGCCGAGGAAATGGAACAGGGTGGCCTTAAAGGAAACTTCATGAACTCCTTCCGGATGGAGGCTATCCCGCACGCCGCGTTTTTTCAGTTCGAGTGCGTGTTCGTGTTCGTAGCGGTGCGAGAGCTTGGTGAACGAGGCCGCCGCGAAGGTGTGGAGAATGGCGAGCAGGAAAATGAGCGAAGCCGCAACGTTGAAGGGTTCTGCCGCCGCGCGGGCCTTCAAGACTTCCAGGATTCCTCCCTCGACTTTAGGATAGCTTTCAAGGGGTTTTGGGAAAATCGCGTGCTGTGTGGTTCCATCGCTAAGTTTTTCATAGGATGGAGCATGCTCGTGACTGACGGCACCAAATGATGCCGCAGGAAGGATGAGAATCAGGACGGCGAGGAGTTGAAGCAGTTTCTTCATGGCTGAGAGTGCGCGATTCTTAGGGAGTGATTTCGCAGGCGGCAAGAGGGATCTTGCGCGACTCATTCTGGCACCAGCCATTTTTCGCGGCGGAACCATGTTTCCTGGCGTTTCGCATATTGGCGGGTGGCGGCGTTGATGAGTTCTTCGCAGGTGGCGCGGTCGATTTCTCCGGCGATGAGCGTGCGGATTTCGCGGAAGCCGATGGCTTTTTCGCAGTTGGCGGAAACGGTCTTCAATGCGGCGACTTCTTCGAGCGCGCCATGGTCTAACATGGATCGGGTGCGGTCGGCGATGCGGGCGTGCAGGTCCGGACGGTTGCGCTGGATGACGATGCCGCGGAGGGTTTGTGAAATCTCGCGGGTTTTGGTTTCCCATTGATCCCGGAGGTCGGAGGCTTTCTGGCCGGTGAGGATGCAGATTTCCAAGGCGCGGGAAACGAAGCGGCGGTTTTGGAGGGCGGTGCGTGCGGCTTCGGTTGGATCGAGTGCGCGGAGTTCGGCAACGAGGTCATCGAGCGGGCGGGTATCGAGGACGGCGCGGAGATCTGCGTCACCGGTGGGCAGCGGGGCGGGGCCGTGAGTGAGAAATTTGAGATAGAGACCTGAGCCACCGGTGATGATCGGGGTTTTGCCGCGGCTTTGGATTTCCTCGATGACGGGTTTGGCGAGGCGCATGTAGCTGCCGGCGTCGGCGGCTTCGGTGGGATAGAGGATGCCGTAGAGGTGGTGGGGGACGATGGTGCGTTCTTCTAACGAAGGCGCGGCGCTGACAATTTCGAGGCCGCAGTAGAGTTGGAAGGCGTCGGCGTTGACGATTTCGCCGTTGAGTTGCGCGGCGATTTCAAGCGCGAGCGCGGATTTGCCGGAGGCGGTGGGGCCGCAGATGTAATAAGGGTTAGTCCCCGCAGCCTCACAAAATCGCAAGTTCATCGAATCGTATTTTCAGTTTCGGATTTCTTTTCACCTCACCCAGCATACGCTTGAAAAACACCTCGCAATCATCCTTGTTTTCGAAAACCGTCTTGCCTCCGTCGCCGCGAGACATCACATGATAAATCGCTGCGGGATATTGGAAATGCAACGATCTCGCCATGGGCAAGAACTGTGCCCCGTGACATCATCCGTCAATCATTTTGTGAGACTGCGGGGACTGGCCCCAGAGTCTGGCCCCAGAGAAAAGCCGCCGCAGATTCCACACTTGCAGCAAGCTGCCGCTGGATGCGCATTGCATTCATGAAACCGCCGCCACCTTCACCGCCCGCGTCATCCGCGATGGGAAATGGTTCGTCGCCTTTTCCCCTGAATTTCCGGAGGGCAACGGCCAAGGGCTCGCAGAGGAGGATGCGCTTGAATCACTCCGCGAGTCCATTCTGCTGCTGCTGGATGACCGCCGCGAGGACGCCCGCGCCAGTCTTGGCAGCAGCGAGAAACTGATTCCCCTCGCCCTTGCATGAAGTGCCGGGAACTCATCCGCCATCTCGAGGCTCACGGCTGCACACTCAAGCGCGAAGGCGGATCCCATTCGATCTACTAGAACCCCAACACCGGCCGCCGGGCGCCCGTCCCGCCCCACTCCGAAATCCCCGACCTGCTGGCCAAGAAAATATGCCGTGCACTGGAAATCCCGGAGCCATGAAACGCGCAATCATCTTTGTTCTCGAAAACCGTCTTGCCCCCGTCCCCGCGAGCCATCACGTCATAAAGCGCCCCGGGATATTGGAAACGCGACGATCTCGCCATGGGCAAAAACTGTGCTCCGTGAAATCATCCGTCGATCGTTTTTGTGAGACTTCGGGAACTGCCCATGCCGCGCCCTCGCTGACTGCTAGAAATTTGCTTTTTGGGTTGAAGGTCGGCGGGAAACCTCGTGTCGGATGATAGCGTCCGTATTCAACAGCCGTTTTGATAATTTATCTCAACGAATCAAATGATCTCCTCCTGCACCGGATCCCAACGCACCTGCCGCTTCTGCTTGTATGCCTCCACCGACATGAGCAAGGTGGCGGTTTCGATGAAGGCCTCGTCCTCGTTGCACTGGGTTTTGCCGCGAGTGCGCACACAGTTGAGAAAGTCTTTGAGGTGGTCCGGCTTGGCGTTTTCCTTGTTGGCGGCAAAAAAGAAACTCGGCTCCGCCTGACGATAGCGGGCCGGCTTGTAGTCCGGTCCGTCAGCGTAGATCTCAAAAAGCGAGGCGTCTTGACCGATACCGCTGAAAATTGCCCGTCCGTCTCGCCCGATGTATTCGGGGGTCTGGGTGCGCTTGGAATTCATGGAACCCTCAAAGGTGACCGTGCAGTTCTGCTTTTCAAACACATATGAGGAAATCCAGGTGTCAGGCACCTCGCGGTCGTCCTTCCAAAATGCATTGTGGCCATGCGTATTGCACGTGTCAGGGATGCCATAACGCAGCACCGACTGCACGTGGTCCATTTCGTGGGAAAGCAGGTCGCCCGCCTGACCGGTGCCGTATGGCCAGTAACAACGCCAATGCCAGAAGTGCCGCTCGTTGAACTCGGTCTCCGGCAGTTTTCCAAGCCAGCGCTTCCAATCGAGATCCTTGATGACCTGCGCGGGATCAGGTCGATTGTAATTGCTGTAGCCGCCATACCAGCGCCATGGCGGCCTCTCCGGTGTGCCATTGAAGAATCGGCCGACATTGACCAAGGTGACTTCACCGATCGCACCCTCAAGGATCATCTTGCGCGCGACGTCCGCCGCGGCCAACTGCCGGCCCTGATGGCCGAGCTGCATCACTGCCTTTGCATCCTTCACGGCCTTGCGCATGCGCTTGGCCGAGGCGATCGAAGTGGTCCAGCCTTTCTCGCAATACACATCCTTGCCAGCCGCGACCGCATCGAGAAGCATTTGCTCATGCCAATGGTCGGGCGTGACAATGATGACGGCTTCCACCTGCGGGTCCTTCAACAACTCCTTGTAGTCGACGTAAGTTTTCACGTCCGGGTTGTTGCACAGTTCAACCCCCTTCCGCAGGTGCGGCTGATAGACATCGCAGAGTGCCACCACCTTGCATGCCTGGCTTGATGCGGCCGCACGAATGAGATTGTCGCCACGGGTGCCGAGACCGATCTGGGCGACTCGCACCGGGTTGGCTGTCGCCTCGGCCCCGCGCAGGATCGACGGGGCGGCGAGCGTGCCGGCGGCTACCGCGGTGACGGTCTTACCGGTGGTTTGAATGAACTCGCGACGGGAAACGGCATCAACTTGCATCTCGGGATCCTTCATAGTGGTGGGTTGGTTTATGTTGATTACTGATTGAGAACACGAATCTTTACACCGACTCACCGCAGAAGGAAAATAACCGAACCACCGGGATGCGCACGGACGTCCCACACCCAATGCTAGGAATTTGCTTTGGGCTTGAAGGCCGAGGCAAAAGCTCATGTAGGGTCCGGCCTGCCTGTCGTAACCTTGGCGAAGACCGGAGGGCAGGGGGTATTCTTATGAGAGAAACGTTGGGGGCGTCATCGCTGTAGGTGGTGTCGATGACTTTCAAACCCTAACCCGCAGGTCTCGCATGTTTTTCATCTGTCACTTGGTAACGATCGCAAACATTGATCTTGGCATCGACGGGTCATGTAATGACCCCATGCGCGTCATGGATAGATCGCAAACAACATGCTCTACCCGGCAACCGGGCTCATGCAATTTGTAACAGAATTCGCGGGAAATCTCCGGAAGCTCGAATTCCTTCAAATCAGGATCATCCACGCCTTCATCCCCATAAAAGATAGCGCACTTGGAATGAATCCTGAACTGCAGAACTTGATTGCTGCATTTCTCCTTCAGGATCCTGATCTCATGGGATTTCCAAGGCTGCGCGGTTGAAAGTGCCTCATGCGCCCTTGCCGGAAGGGCAAACAGTTCGACAAGGCCACTTTCCTTCAGCAACCAGAATCTATACCAATATTCCGCATATCCGGTACCAGACCCAACATACTCCTCACTTACCAGCCAATCCGTCCCCGGAATCGGATAGACCTTAGGGGCGATTCCTTTGAAATTGTCATACTCTGTGAATTTCCCCACATAATCATACCTCGTTGCATTCCGGTTTCTTCTGTAAATGAAGTTTCGTCCGGTATCTCCATAATAACCCGCTGTATACTTCACCTGAAGTATGGAATCGGACAAAAAATCCGCGTGTATGGAAAGATCGCTTTGCTTGCTCCAAGGCTCCGACTTGTATGAGATGGCCTGAGGGTTTCCGATGTCATATCCATGAGCGTCGAAGCATTTCAATTCCTCTTCATGGCCAAGCTCCGGCACAGCTCCGTGATCGACGTCAACCGGACCAATTTTGCATAGACGACCGGCAAAGCACATGACCCACGCACCGAAAAGCATGCAGGCTAGCACGATCAATATGGATCTGGCTTTAAATGCTAGGAATTTGCTTTTGCGATGATGGCCGCTGTGAAAGCTCATGTGAGGACGGTAGGGCTGGGAAAAATAGGAAGGCGAGTTTCATGATATACATGAAGGAAGAATGCGGCTTGGCGGTGTCGATCCGTTATTTCTTCCGAGGCTTCGGTTTTTCTTCGCCTCTCGATTTCCTTGGCATTCGTTCGTGTGCCTTCATTTCGGTTTCCTGTCCGGCATCGCCCTGTTGTTTCATCCACGCATCGAGTTTGGTGCGGAGTTCGGCGAGTTTTCCGGCGTGTTCCGGATTATTGGCGAGATTGTGGCGGTTCCATGGATCGACCTCGCAATCGTAGAGTTCCTCTGCCGGGCGGTGCTGGTAATCGTGAACGAGCTGCTGCGCATGGGTATCGCCGGCGGCGGCCATTTTCATCCATGTCTCGAAGGTTTGGTTTTTGGTGGTGAGGTTTTGAAAGGTGGCCTCGGGCGTGAGATTGCGGATGTAGCGGAAATGGGCATCGCGCACCGAGCGGATGCCGAAATGATCGGAGCCGCCGACGATGCCACGGGTGGTCTGCAAGCCATAGACGTGCGCCTTGTGCGTGCTGGCCTTGCCGGTGAGCACGGGGAGAAAACTGCGACCATCCAGAATTTCCGGACGCTCTAGGCCAGCCGCTTCAAGGAAAGTCGGCACGACATCGACATACTCAATGAGAGCATCGCTCGTGGAACCAGGTTTGATTTTTCCGGGCCAGCGCACGATGCAGCCGCTTTGCAGGCCGGCGTCGTAGCAGGTCCATTTGGCGAAGGGAAAGCTGTTGCCCTGCTCGCTGAGCACAATGACGAAGGTGTTGTCGCGCTGCGGTGACTGGTCGAGTTGTTGGAGGAGTTCCCCGACTTCACCGTCGAAGTAGGTGATCTCCGCCAGATATCTTGAGAAGGCGTCGCGAGTGTCGGGCGCGTCGACCAGTATAGGCGGCAGTTTCAGCGAGGCGGGCGGATACTTCGAGGCGTCGCCCTTGTTCCAGGGGTCATGAGGTTCGTGCGATGCGAAGATGAAAAGGAATGGATTTCCGCTGGCGGCGCTTGATTTCAGGGTATTTGCCAAGCTCGCGTTCAGGGAGTCGCCTGTCATGCCTTCGGCAAAAGGAAATACGGATTTCGGAGAAACATGGCTTTTGCCGGCGAGTTGGGTCGTGTAGTTGGCTCCCTGCAAATAGTGGGCGATGCTCTTGACCCAGTCGTAGGCCATGGTGTGATTCGGATAGGCTCCGGACTTCACCGGATAGAGTCCGGTGTAGAGGTTGTGCCGTGTGGGCGAACACATCGGCGCGGCCTGGAAGCAGCGGTTGAACTTCATGCCCTCGCCCGCGAGCTTGTCGAGGTGTGGGGTCTTGGCCTGTCCACCATAGACGCCGAGGTCGCGGTAAGTGCAGTCATCGGCGATGATGAGCAGGAAGCTCGGCTGAGCTGAGAAGGCAAGGATGCCGGAAAAAATGAACAGGAGGAAACAAGCGGAAATGTGTTTCATAAATCTATCGGGTTTTTGTCTCGCGCACAGGTGACTTGGCGGGGAAGCGGTGGACTTCGACGTCGTTTTTCTGGGGCGTGCCTGGCGTGCAGCGTTGCAGAAAGAGAAATCTCCAGTCCACGCCAGGTTTTGGCGGAATTGGCGCACTTCAGCTCAGTTTTCATACGCGGCAAGCATTGCTTTCCATGCCGCTGTGCCAAGATTTCATTTGGCAGCGGTTTCTTCG
>CAYRLT010000446.1:0-4764 GCA_964425095.1 uncultured Luteolibacter sp. | reverse complement strand
CTCACCGAAAACGGCCACACCCCGCAATCGTTCCGCTCCGCCTTCGCTTTCCATGAAGCCTTCCTCGAGTCCGGCGACATGCGGAACACAAAGTTCTAATCAACAAATCCTCTCCCAATGACCACCCCAGCGGAACAACTGCTCACCGAATTCCCGGAGCACACCTACGAACAATGGCACGCCGCCGCCGAGGCCCTCCTCAAAGGCGCTCCCTTTGAAAAACGCCTCGTCAGCCAAACCTACGAGGACATCACGATCCAGCCAATCTACCGCCGCGAGGACATCGCCAACCTCGAACAACGCAAACACTTCCCCGGCTCAGGGTCGCTCGTCCGTGGCAGCCATGCCGCAGGATTTCTAACAGCTGGATGGGAAGTCTCACAAGAACTCAGAGCCACATCCCCTGAATCACTCAACACCTTGATTCACGAAGGTCTCAACGGCGGCCAATCCGAACTCAACATTCCCATCGGCTGCGGTGCCGATGAATGCTGCACCGGCGGCGCGAAAATCACCACGGCCGCTGACTTCACCACCGTCCTCTCCAAAGTCGCCCTAGACTCCATCTCAACCTATCTTCAAACCGGCCCCGCCAGCGTCCCGGTCACCGCGCTCTTCATCGCCGCCGCCGAACAAGCCGGCGTCCCCGCCTCCAAACTCCGTGGCGGCATCGATAACGACCCACTCGCAGAACTCGTCGCCAAGGGCAAACTCCGCCAGTCGCTCGCCCTGCGCTTCGACCACATGGCAGCACTCACTGACTACGCGGCCAAAAACGCCCCACAGCTCCGCACCATCTCGATCCAAGGCGATGTCTATCACAACGCCGGGGCCACCGCCACCCAAGAGCTGGCCTATATCATCTCCACCCTCGTCTGTTACCTCGAGGAAATGAAATCCCGCGGTCTCGCCCCGGAAACCGTCCTGCCCCACATTCGTATCCGCCTCGCGATCGGCTCGGACTATTTCATGGAAATCTCAAAAATCCGCGCCGCCCGCATGCTCTGGAGCAAGGTCGCCGCAGCTTACGGTGTGCAAAACGCACCCATCCACATCCACGCCAGCACCTCGAAGTGGAATAAAACCACCTACGACGCCCACACCAACATGCTGCGCGTCACCGCCGAAGCCTTCGCCGCAGTCGTCGGTGGCGTCGATAGCCTTCACATCGGCCCCTACGATGAGATCGCCGGCCACACCGACGAATTCTCACGCCGCATCGCCCGCAACCTCCACACCATCCTCCGCGAAGAATGCGGACTCGACCACGTCATCGACCCCGCCGGCGGCTCGACCTACATCGAGTGGCTCACCGCCCAAATCGCCGAAAAAAGCTGGTCCATCTTCCAAGACATCGAAAAACAAGGCGGCATGATCACCGCCCTCGAATGCGGCTCAGTTCAACAATCCGTGCAAGGCGTCTGCAAGGCCAAGTTCAAAAACATCCGCATCCGCAAGGACAAGATCGTCGGATCTAACATGTATCCCGATCTCAAAGGCAAAAAACTCGCCATCCACGCCCCGGAATGCAAAGCCGCCGAAGTTGCAGCAGCCGCCTACCCAACTGCTCAACCCGCTGCCGTCACCCAGTCCGCCACCGCCGCCATGGTCATCGAAGCCATCGCCGCCGCCAAAGCCGGAGCGTCGAAATTCTCGCTCGCCATCGCCACCGGACTCACCAACTCCGATGGCGCGCCCACCGTCACCGCCTTGCCACCCCACCGCGCCGCCGAGGAATACGAAGCCCTGCGCGATGCCTCCGCCGCCTTCACCGCCAAGACCGGTTCCGCACCCGGAATCCTCCAACTCAACATCGGTCCCTCCGGCCGCTACCGCCTCCGCGCCGACTGGACCGCTTCATTCTTCGAAGCCGCCGGATTCGTCATCGATGGCGCACGCGACTTCCCAACCATCGAGGAAGCCATCAAAGCCCTAACCGACAGCAAGGCGGAAATCGCCGTTATCACCTCCGACGACGCCACCTATCTCACCACCGTCGAACCCCTCGCAACCGCCGCGAAAGCCGCAAAACCAAGCGTCACCCTGTTAGTCGCCGGTGCCCCCGGAGAAAACGAAGCCGCCTGGCGCGCCGCCGGCGTCGATGAATTCGTCAACGTCCGCAGCAATAACTACGAGTTGAATGAGCAGTTGCTTAAAATCTCGGGAGTAATTTAACCAATAACTACTCAAAAAAGAAGCCTCTAATCTTCAGACCTTCGACTTTTGACCTTCTGACTTTCCGACCTCTTCCCACCATGTCCCGCCCCGCATTCGCCGAAATCCCCTTCGCCACCACCACATCCAACACCGGATACAACGATTGGTGCGCCGCCCTCGAAAAAGAACATGGCAAACCCGTCGGCGAAATCGTCTGGGACACCATGGAAAAAATCCCGGTCAAACCGCTCTACACGGAAGACGACATCGCAGGCATGGAGCACCTCAAATACCAAGCCGGTATCGCCCCATTCCTTCGCGGCCCCTACGCCACGATGTATTGCTTCCAACCTTGGACCATCCGCCAATACGCCGGATTCTCCACCGCCGAGGAATCCAACGCCTTCTACCGCCGCAACCTCGCCGCAGGCCAAAAAGGCCTCTCCGTAGCCTTCGACCTCGCCACCCACCGCGGCTATGACTCGGACCACGAACGCGTCGTCGGCGATGTCGGAAAAGCCGGTGTCGCCATCGACTCGATCCTCGATATGAAGATCCTCTTCGATAGCATCCCGCTCGATAAGGTCTCCGTATCCATGACCATGAACGGCGCGGTGCTACCGATCCTCGCCTTCTACATCGTCACCGCCCTCGAACAAGGTGCCACGCTCGACCAACTCGCCGGCACGATCCAAAATGACATTCTCAAGGAATACATGGTGCGGAACACCTATATCTATCCGCCCGAGCCATCGATGAAAATCATCGCCGACATCTTCGAGTTCACCTCGCAGAAGATGCCGAAGTTCAACTCGATTTCCATCTCCGGCTATCACATGCAGGAGGCCGGTGCCACCGCCGACCTCGAAATGGCCTACACCCTCGCCGACGGCTGGGAATACCTCCGCACCGGCATCGCCGCAGGCATCGATATCGACGCCTTCGCACCCCGTCTCTCGTTCTTCTGGGCACAAGGCAAAAACCATTTCATGGAAGTCGCGAAAATGCGCGCAGCTCGTGTGCTTTGGGCCAAAATCGTTAAAACCTTTAACCCGAAAAACCCAAAGTCGCTCGCCCTCCGCACCCACTCGCAAACCTCCGGCTGGTCGCTAACAGAACAAGACCCCTACAACAACATCGCCCGCACCTGCATCGAAGCCATGGCCGCCACCCTCGGCCACACGCAATCGCTGCACACCAATGCGCTCGATGAAGCGATCGCCTTGCCCACCGATTTCTCGGCCCGCATCGCCCGCAATACCCAGATCTTCCTCCAAGACGAAACCTCGATCTGCCGGGTCATCGATCCATGGGGCGGCTCGTATTACCTCGAATCCCTCACCCACGAACTCATCCACCGCGCCTGGGCCCACATCATGGAAGCAGCGGAATACGGCGGCATGTCCAAGGCCGTCGAAGCCGGTATCCCGAAAATGCGCATCGAGGAGGCCTCCGCACGCCGCCAAGCACGCATCGACTCCGGCGAGGAAACCATCGTCGGCGTCAACAAATACCGCCTCTCCAAGGAAGACCCCATCGACATCCTCGATGTGGACAACACCGCTGTTAGACTCTCTCAAATCGAGCGACTCAAAAAACTCCGCGCCGAGCGCGACGAAACCGCCTGCCAAGCCACCCTCAAAGCCCTCACCGATTGCGCCGGCGGCGGCGAAGGCAATCTGCTCGCCCTCGCCATCGAGTGCGCCAAAGCCCGCGCCTCACTCGGCGAAATCTCCGACGCCATGGAAGTCCATTTCGGACGTTACACCGCCGTCATCCGCTCGATCTCCGGCGTCTATGGCAAGGAATTCAACAACCAGGGCGACATGAAAGACATCCCCGATCTCATCAAACAATTCGAAGCCGCCGAAGGCCGCCGCCCACGCATCATGGTCGCCAAGATGGGCCAAGACGGCCACGACCGTGGAGCAAAAGTCGTCTCCACCGCCTACGCCGACATGGGCTTCGACGTCGATATCGGCCCACTCTTCCAAACCCCCGAGGAAACAGCCAAACAAGCGGTCGAAAACGACGTCCACGTCGTCGCCATGAGCTCCCTCGCCGCCGGCCACAAAACCCTGCTCCCCACCCTCATCGCCGAACTCAAAAAACTCGGACGAGAAGACATCATGGTCGTCTGCGGCGGCGTCATCCCCGCCCAAGACTACGATTACCTCTATCAAAACGGAGCCGCCGCCATCTTCGGCCCCGGCACCGTCATCCCGGACTCCGCCAGGAAAATTCTCAAACTCCTGCTAGAGCAAGCGGCCGAATAAACACCCTGTAGCGGCGCGTCTATGACCGTCGCTAACTAGCCCCCGAGGCCGAGATGCAAAAGCCAAGCCATTGAAGAAGCTTCGCGCTTACATTCGGCTACGACACTCATAGAGTGACGCCACAAGCGGTTCATTCGCAGAATGTAGCGGCGCGTCTATGACCGTCGCTAACTCGCCCCGAGGCCGAGATGATGAAGAAAAGCCATTGAAGAAGCCTCGCACGTTCCTTCGGCTACGACACTCATAGAGTGACGCTACAAGCGGTTCCTCCGCAGAATGTAGCGGCGCGTCTATGACCGTCGCTAACTAGCCCCCGAGGCCGAGGTGATGA
>CAYRLT010000445.1:0-7250 GCA_964425095.1 uncultured Luteolibacter sp. | reverse complement strand
GAGATTATTTAGCCGCAAAGAGGAACAAGAAGGGCGCAAAAGGTTAGGAGTTTAGAGGTGCTTGGATTGTGGGAGAGATTTTTTAGCCGCAAAAAGGAATAAGAGGGGCGCAAAAAGTTAGGATTCGGAAATTATGTCGAGATCTTTGGAGAGTGCGTATTTTTTGATTTGGAGGATTGGAGCACCGAAGTTGATCAGAAGCCCGTGCTCTTTGCGTGAGGCTCGGAGGTAGCCGAGCAGTTGGGCAACGTGTTCGCCGAGTAATGTTTTCACCGCTTTCAGCTCGATGATCAATTCATCGGCGACAAGTAAATCCACATCGAGATTACCCAGCAAAGTTCCATCCTCGTCAAAAACTGACAAGGCAGGCTGTTGCTGAGTATCAACCCCCAGTTTACGGAGACGACCTGCCAATCCGTTCTCGTAAATCTTCTCCTTGTGGCCATGACGCAGAAACCTGTGTAAGGAGAAGGAGCATTCCCTCACCTGATCACATAATTCAAAAATTGGATCTTTTTGCGCCATTTTTGTTCTTTTTTGCGGCTGAAAAATAAAATCATCGATCGCACTCGCCCATGACGAAATCGAGTGAGCCGAGAATGGCGGGGATGTCGGAAACCATGTGGCCGGGGAGCAGTTTGGAACAGATCGACAGATTGCAGAACGAGGGGCTGCGGATTTTCAGGCGGTAGGGAACACCGCCGCCCTTGGAGTGAATGAAGAAACCGAGTTCGCCCTTGGGGTTTTCCGCGGCGAAGTAAACCTCGCCTGCGGGAGCATCCACACCTTGAGTTGAGACGATGAAGTGGTGGATCAGTTCTTCCATCGACATCATGACGCGCTCTTTGTCAGGCAGCATGCTTTTCGAATCTGCTAAATTCACCGGGCCGGATGGCATCGTATCGAGCACTTGGCGACAGAGGTGGATTGATTGCCGCATTTCCTCCATGCGGATTTGATAGCGTGCGTAGCAATCGCCTTCTTCCGTGATGGCGACATCAAATTGATAGTTTTCGTAGCCGAGATAAGGACTGTCCTTGCGGAGATCGCGGGCGACTCCGGAGGCGCGTAAATTCGGGCCGGTGAGACCGAAGGAGATGGCGGATTCGCGCGAGATGATCCCGATGTCCACCATGCGGTCCATGAAGATTTTGTTTTTATCTAGCAATTTCGAGACTTCGCCGATGGTGACCTCGCATTCGCCGAGGAACTTGCGAACGGAAGCTTCGAAACCGGGTGGCATGTCGCGGAGTTGGCCGCCGACGCGGGTGTAGGACGTGGTGAAGCGCGCGCCGGTGAGTTGTTCGCAGAGATTGTAGATTTTTTCCCGCTCGGTGAAGGTGTAGAGGAAGACGGTCATCGCTCCGACATCCATGGCGCAGACGCCGACTCCGAGCATGTGTGAGGAAATGCGGGCGAGTTCGCAGCAAAGGACGCGCAAGGCTTGGCCGCGCGGTGGCAGCGTCCAATCCATGAGTTTTTCGACGGCGCAGGCGTAGGCGACGTTGTTGGCAAGCGGCGCGAGGTAATCCAACCGATCCGTGTAGGGCACGAACTGGTTGTAATGCATGTTTTCCGCGATTTTCTCGTCGCCGCGGTGGAGGAATCCGACATCGGGGTCCGCTTTGTAGATCACTTCGCCATCCAGTTCCAGGATCAGGCGCAGGACGCCATGGGTCGCGGGGTGAGAGGGGCCCATGTTGAGAACCATGCGTTCGCCAACGAGGTCGTCGGTTTCCGCGTGGTAGCTGCCAGCGGCCGCGGCGGCGCGGGCGATGTTATCGGGGGCTTCGATTTCTTTAGTGGAATTGCTCATGCCAGTCGCGCGGGAATAAGCGCGCAAAGAGGCCGGATTCGCAAGGGGTTTGTGAATTTTTTACACACGGTCGAGGCCATATTGGGCGCGGAACTGTTGTAAAAGGTCATCCGCCCGGGCGGCGTCTTGGGTTTCTAGGACCTCGGGAGTTTTTGCGGCCGATGGAGTGGCGACTTCATCCTCGCTTGAGGGATCGGGTGCGGCGGCGATTTCGCTTGATTGCGCATCCATCGCGGAGGCTTTCAGCCAAGCGATTCCGGCGGCACGGATCAGGCCGCGGGCGTGGGTTCCTGCGGTGGCGCGGTCGAGTCGCGAGAGGACACTCGCTCCCATGCCAGGGACTCTTGATTCGAGCAGTGCGACCATTTCATCCTCGGACAGCGGGGTGATTTCCACGACCACCTCGGATAGTCGATCCACAAGTCCATTGCTTAGACGGGGAGCAAAGGCGTTTTCCCAGACATCTTGGTTGAGGGAAAGGATCACGTCGAGGCGCTGAACGGAATGACGCAGGGAAGCAAGGAGAGTTGCCAATTTGAGGGCGGCGCGTTCATCTGTGGAAAATCCTTCGAGTTCGTCGGCGACCAGAACGACGCGCACGAGTTGCGACAACATTCCGAGTAACGCTTCGAGCCGCCCGATCATCACGGCGGGAGTGGGGTTTCCTGCATACACGGTTTCTGTAAGAGTCCTCAGCCGAACCGGGTTTTCTAATGGTGCTGCGGCGAAGTGAAACAAGGCATCCACCCAGAATCCGACGTCGTAGAGTGGAAGATGGCAATTCTGTGAGAGCTCTGCGCTGAGCCGCTGGCCAAGTAATTCGAAATTTTCGTGAGTCCACTGCGCGGTCACGGCATTTGGATCATGGAAGTCAAAAGTTTCGATGGGTTCGATCCGCAATGCGGTGATCGCGCCCTCGCGATCTTGGCTGGGCACCTCGCCGGAAGCTACCAAGGGTTGCAAAGCGGAGGCAAAAAGACGGCGAGCCACCGTGTCCAGCACGCACAGACCACCCGCGGCTGGAAGCGGGCGCAACAGATGGCGCAACGCGTCATCGATCACCGTGGCGGCCTCAATCTGGCAGCCGAACACAGGGCGCAGTGGAATGAATTCGTGACTGGAGCCGAGCTGGTGCTGGATTCGCGAGAGCAGGTGGGTCTTGCCTTGGCCGGCGCGGGGGGCGCGCAGAAGGATGCAGCGGCCGGGTTTTTCCAACGGAACCGAGAGCACGCCATGAAGAATTTCATACGCCCGTCGATTCACCGGTTCCGCATGCGCGGTCGGCAGGCGGCCGAGAGTCTCAAAAAGCATTTCAAACGGATGTTCGTTGGCCATGGGATAGAGCGCACAGTGCGCTTGAATACTGCACGCTGACTCGGAATTTCACAAGAACAGAGGGCAAGAAACGTGTTTTATCCTGTGAAATCATCCCGCTTGGTGGATTCGCTCTGGCATTTTGTGGGGGCTCTGCTCTGATTTTCGCCATGAAATGTTATCTCATCATGACGGTGCTTGGTTGTGATCGTTCGGGCCTTGTGAGTTCGCTCGCGGATACAGTGGCCAAGCACGGCGGTAACTGGCTTGAAAGCCGCATGGCCCGGTTGGCCGGACAATTTGCCGGGATTATCCGCATCGAATGCCCCGAGGCCGCCGTGGATGCCTTGCTCGCCGAGCTCCAATCCACCGCAAGCCCAGGCTTCCCCGGCCTCAGTGTGCAAGCTGTGCGCGAAGCACTGCAAGAACCCGCCAGGCGCCGGACTTTGGTGGTGGATGTGATGGGCAACGACCGTCCGGGCATCGTTCGGGAGCTCAGCTCCGCCATCGCCAAGGCTGGCGGAAATGTGGAGGAACTCACCACCGGACTTGAAAGCGCTCCGATGAGTGGTCAGCCGATGTTTCGGGCACGCGGCGTGATTTCCATTCCTGAAAATGCGCAAACCGATATACTCATCGCCGCTATCGAAAATCTCGGCGGCGATCTGACGGTCGATGTTTCTGCCTAAAACGACCAGATCAGCGGGATCAAGGTGCAGGCCGTCACCCAGCAAATGACGTTCAGCGGCAGACCCACGCGCAGGAAATCGCTGAACCGATAGCCGCCCGGCCCATAAATCATCATGTGCGTCTGATAGCCCATAGGCAAAGCGAAAGCGGTGGATGCGCCCACGGTGACGGCCATGATGAACGGCCGGGAATTCACCCCGAGCTCGCCTGCGAGAGTCACGACGATGGGAATCATCATGACTGCGGTCGCATTGTTGGATAATACTTCCGTCAGGCACAAGGTGAGCAAAAAAACCAGCCATAGCAACACGATGGGCATATGCTCGCGGGGGATCATGTGTTCTGTTAGATCGACCAGTCCGCGGGCCAGCCACTCGGCAGTACCCGTATTCTGCATCGCCATCCCGAGTCCTAACAATCCGTAAAGCATCAAGAGCACCTGCCAGTCGATGCTTGCATAGGCTTCGCGCGGAGACATTACCTTCAGCCACAACAATGCCAATGCCCCGACCATCGCCGCGTAATGGATCGGTATGGCTGGAATCGACGGATATGAACTGTGCAGGAGATCGGTGATGGTGGCGGTCAGGACGACACCCACCAGCGCCGACCACGCGAGGGTGACATGGAGGGGACGATGATGGCGAACCTCCTCCGAGGTCGGCTCATCCGGGGTATCGGTCAACAAGAAGTCCCGAGTGGATTCCAAGGCCTCCAGGTTATTGCGAGCGGTGATGACCAGCAGGGTGTCGCCGATTTCGAGTGGAAGTTCGGCGATGCGGGCGGTGATGTTGATGCCGTTGCGGTGCATGGCAAGCACTACACTGTTGTAGCGCTGGCGGAAATCCGCTTGGGCGAGCGTATTGCCGATGAGTGAGGATTCATCGCGCACCACGAGTTCGGATACGATGCCGTCCACTTGTGAGAGCACGTCGGCACTGATGCTTGTGAACAAGACCTCGGGTTTCGTGGCCCCGCCGCGGCGGCGGTGAATGGCGACGAGAAACCGATCGTTTTTCTCCACGATAATAGAGGACAATGGAAGCATCACGCGGGCGCCATTGCGGCGGATTTCCAGAACGTGGATCCCGGCAGCCCGGTCGCCGAGCGCCGTGTCGGTGAGGAGTTGGCCAACGATGGGTGACTCACCGCCGATCAGAAGGTGATAGAGCGGGGTGGTGCGGTAGTCGATTTCCAGGCTGCCAGTGATCGACGAGCGTGCGGGAATCAGTTTTGGTCCGAAAATCGTCAAGTAGCCGATGCCGGCGATCGCCATCGGAATCCCCAAGGGGGCCAGTTCGAACATCGTAAGCGGAGCCACGTGGAGATCCCTTAGGGCGCCGCTGACGAGCAGATTTGTCGATGTGCCGATGAGTGTGCAGCATCCGCCCAGGATCGAGGCATACGAGAGAGGCATCAGCAGGCGGGAGGCGGCGATGTTCTTGGAGCGGGCGAACCCTAGGGTCACTGGCAGCAGGATTGCCACGATGGCCGTGTTGTTCATCCATGCGCTAAAAAAGGCGGTCACCAATGAGAAGGACAGAATCGCCCAGCGGATGTTTCCAGAAAGCCGGTCCCGAAGCAATTTTCCGATGTGATCGACGGCACCGGATCGCTCTAAGGCACCGCCGATGACGAACAACGACGCGATTGTGAGGGGCGCCTCGTTTTGAAAGACCTTGGTCATTTGCGAGGGATCCACCAAGCCCAGCGCCACGACCAAGCACAAAATCGAGAGCGCGAGCACATCGGGAGCCGCCCATTCGCGAATAAACGCAACGAGCGTGAGAACGATTACCAAGAGGGTGAGTGCGATCGCGGGAGTCATGACGAAACTCTCGCCCGGAGCGAGGTGGCAACGTCCATGAACCGTCCGGGCGGATTTGGCAAGACCGGGATCGGGCCAAATCCCCGCATGGAGTCTTGCACGGGGAGTCGTGAAATCCCATCTTCAGGCATGATTCGCCCATGGATTTCCACAAATCTGGCCATTTCCGCCGATGGGAAAATCTCTTCCGTTGGCCGTCGCCCGTCCGGCTGGACCTCGCGCGACGACCACTCCCGGCTCCTTCAGCTTCGAGAAAATGCCGATGCTCTATTGATTGGGCGAGGCACACTCGAAGCCGACCGCATGACCCTCACCGTGCCTGGGAAACCCATCCAGCCTCTCCGCTGCATCGTTTCCAAATCCGGAAAAATTCCGCTGGATCACCCGGTTTTTCAAAAATCCGGCGGCGCGATCCACCTGCTTGTCACCGGCCCGGCCGCTCCGCCGCCCGGTTTTCCGGCCACCATCCACCGCCAAAGCCTCGCGGATTTTCTGCAAACGCTCGTTTCAGACCATGGCGTAAATCACCTCCATTGTGAAGGTGGTGGTTCGTTGGTCCGGTCGTTGGCGGAGCTGGATGCCATCGACGAATTCCATCTCACGCTGGCCGGGCACACGCTTTTCGGTGGTCTGCTTGCACCGACCGTCACCGGTGTGCCTGCGGATTTTCTCCCGCAATCAAGGGATTTTCAAATCACCTGCTTCGATCCACGCCCGGATTCCGGCGAGTGTTTCCTGACTTATCGCCGGGTGGGCGCTCAGTGTGCAGGGGCCTCTTTGTCATGCGCGGCGCCGTGAGGCTCGTGCAATTGCTTGGTTCCATTCGGGCCATCGAATTCATGGCGTTCGCAGGAAACGCCCGCCAACGCGACGGCCACCAGCAGCAGGGAAAATAGTTTCATCGCCGCGCTTCATAGCCGCTCTCTCCGGAAACGCAACCCCAAGGATCAGGTGACATCATCCGCGGTGCGATTTCCCCGGAATTTCACACAAGCTTGATGGCAGTTTCACGCTTCTGCGC
The DNA here is from genome assembly GCA_964425095.1 of uncultured Luteolibacter sp. Classification (GTDB taxonomy): domain Bacteria; phylum Verrucomicrobiota; class Verrucomicrobiia; order Verrucomicrobiales; family Akkermansiaceae; genus Luteolibacter. Next base: position 581 of record CAYRLT010000445.1, on the reverse strand, counting down.
CGTCATGGCAGGGTCAATCCCACGCACGCCATGAAATCATTACTCCGAATCACCTACTTCGCCGTCCTCTACGGTCTCTTATCCGTCTCCAGTCGCGCCGCCACCACCGGCGCGCCGTATTTCCACATCGCTGGAAACCGTGATGAAACCTCCGACGAGCGCATGCCGCTGAAATCCTCCGCCGCGAAGGTGGAGATCGATGGCACCATCGCCCGCGTTCGCCTCACGCAGCGATACGGCAATGCCGGCAGCGTCCCGATCGAGGCCTTGTATGTGTTTCCCTCGTCCACCCGCGCGGCCGTGCATGGCATGACGCTCACCAGCGGCGGACGCGTGATCGCCGCACGCATCCGCGAGTCCTTTAAGGCCAAGGCGGAATATGAGACGGCGAAGGTAGAGAAAAAAACCGCGGCATTGTTAGAAGAGCATCGCCCGAATGTCTTCCAAATGTCGGTCGCCAACTTGCTGCCCGGCGATGATGTCACGGTGGAAGTGGAATGGACGGAAATTATCCCGTCGCTCGATGCCACTTACGAATTTGTTTTACCCACCGTAGTGGGTCCACGGTATTCCAACCAGGC
>CAYRLT010000444.1:0-2934 GCA_964425095.1 uncultured Luteolibacter sp. | reverse complement strand
CCCAAGCCGGTGCCTTTTTCGGGACTCTTGGTGGTGAAGAAGGGTTCAAAGATTTTTTTTCGGAGAGGGCGAGGGATGCCATGGCCGGTATCGCTCACTGTGATTCGCACATAGCTGCCGGGTTTGGCTTGGGGGTGCTGCTTTGCGAAACTTTCGTCGACTCGGAAATTCGAGGCTTCGAGTCTGAGTCGACCTCCATCGGGCATGGCGTCGCGGGCGTTGACGGAGAAGTTTAGCAACACCTGTTCAATTTGGGTTGGATTACCCAGAACGGCATGAATGTTTTCCTGCACCGAGACTTGGAGATGGATGGTTTTTGGAAATGTCGGACGGATGAAATTTGTGACTTCGGAAATAAGTTCAGGAATATCCACTGCGCGTTGCTCGGCGCGGACACCGCTGGAGAAGGTAAGAATCTGCCGCACGAGCTCTGTCGCACGGCGGAGGTTAGCCTCCACGGCATCAAGCATCTCCCGACTCTCGGCGTCCGGCAACCGATGGCGGAGCAGGTCGAGAAACATCGATATCGGCTGTAGGACATTGTTCAAATCATGAGCGATGCCTCCCGCCAGAGTTCCGACACACTCGTGACGGTGTGAGCGAAGCCTGTCTTCTTTGAGTTGGCGTAGTTCCCCTGCATCCTCGCTCAAAACGAGGATCGCCTCCGGCTTTCCATTGTCGGCATGGAGCAAAACCCAACGCATGAATAATTCCATTTCCCCACCGTGATTCGCTCCGATGCGTATCTCGCTCGACCATTCGCCGCTCTTCTGAACGGTGCGTAAGGCTGTTTGAAAAGCCTCGGGTTGCAGCGACATGCTGGAAGGGAGTTTTTTTCCAAGGACTTCACTGGCATTGAGCCCATAGAGCCGCTCGGCTCCGGAACTCCACTGCGTGATGACTCCCTCCAGAGTTTGGGTAAAAATCACCTCAGCCGGTTTTTCAAAAAAAACGGCTTGGGCGCGGGCGTGATCTTCCGTGCGGCGCTGGACGGAACGGTCGTTGATTGCGCAGTAAATGAGCTCGCCGCCACTTGTGGACGAAGCATCGATCGTGACATCGCGGGTCGATCCGTCCATGCAGCGCAGACAGGCTGGAAATCCATGGGCCTTTCCGGCATGGCGAACGGATGCCATGAGATCGTCAAATTCAAATCCTGTGAGCAAAAAATCCTCAAGCTGGTGTCCTTCGAATTCCTCCTTGGCGTAGCCTAAAAATTCCAAGGCTGCCTTGTTGGCTTGGAGAATCCGACCATCTGCGGAGAGTTTCCAAAGAACGCTCGGCAAAACATCCCAGCACTGTTCGATTGCGGGTGTGCAAACCGCTTTGGAGTCCTGGTTCACCTCCGCCTGCGCGCTTGGTTTGGGAACGGCCAAAACCGGAATAATGGAATCCGCTTGTGGGATTGGTTTTTTAGACATGCAGAAAAGCGCTTAACAGAAGGCTAAATTGTTTGAGTTGAGAGTCAATGGCAAGGGCTGCCTATCGTTATATCGTTGCATTTTATCCCTGAAGGCGAGTTGTTACGAAAAAGTAACAATTCCCGGTTTTCAGTAACCCAAGCCACCGGCGGATAAATCATCTCCAGCATGACAACGCGTTATCGCACCGGCTGGATTTCGGATGTTCACCTTGGCACGCGCGGAAGCAAAGCCGGCGTCCTTTTGGATTTTCTCAAGGATGTGGAGTTCGACACGCTCTACCTCGTTGGCGACCTCATCGACATCTGGGCCCTGCGCCGGGGCATCTACTGGCCGCAGGAACACAACGATGTCATTCAAAAACTCCTGCGTAAAGGCAGGAAGGGAACGGAAATCATCTACATCATCGGCAACCACGATGAATTCCTCTCCGCTTTCCACGGGCATTACGCGAGCGTCACTCTCCAAAAAAATGCCATTCACGAAACAGCGGATGGCCGCCGACTGCTCATTATGCACGGCCATGAACTCGACACCGTTGTGCAAAACATGGGCTGGCTCGCGCATCTGGGCGATATCGGGTATGTCCTGCTCATGCGGTGCAATTGGATCGTTAATTTCATCCGCCGCCTCGCCGGTCTCGGACACTGGTCGCTGAGTGCCTATGTGAAGGCTGAGGTCAAAAATGTCGTCAGCTTTATCGGGAAATTTGAGGAATCCATCGTCCGCTACGCGAAGGATTACAAGGTGGACGGTGTCCTCTGCGGGCATATCCACACGGCCTCCGTCCGTGAGATCGACGGAACGGCTTATTACAACTGCGGCGATTGGGTTGAAAGTTGCACGGCCATGGTGGAGCACTTCGATGGACGCATGGAGCTTCTCCATTTCGACCAGTCGGTGGAACCCGCAAAAAATTCCGAACGCGAGTCATTGCAGGATCAGGAAACGACCGCACTCACGGCTTGATAGTTTGAGAAACCGTCCACCAAGAGGGAAATAAAATCTGATGGCGTGGTTCGAGAAAGCGTTGGTCGACCAACAGCGCTGAGCCCTTGTCGGTTTCTGTGCGAATAAGTCTGCCTGCGGCTTGTAGCACGCGCTGCATGCCGGGAAAGCGGTAGGCGTAGTCGAAACCGGAGCCTTTTTTTTCTTCAAAATGTGCCTGCAGGATGTCGCGCTCAAGGGACAGGCGCGGCAGGCCCGTGCCGATGACAGTGACGCCAACCAACCTGTCGCCCGGCAGGTCGATGCCTTCGGAGAAAATGCCGCCCAGCACGGCAAGCGCGGTTCGGCGCGACTCTGGTTGGAACGAGTCAAGAAATGCGCTGCGTTCGGCATCCGGCATCCCCGATGTCTGGGTCATCAGAATTTCTTCGGGGAGGAGTGCCTGAAGTTTGGCCGAGAGGTCGTCGAGATACGCCATCGAGGGGCAAAAAATCAGGTGGTTGCCCGGCACGCTTTGCACATGCCCGGCCACTGCGTTTGCTACAGCGTCTAACGAGGTCGCACG
>CAYRLT010000443.1:0-7538 GCA_964425095.1 uncultured Luteolibacter sp. | reverse complement strand
GCCAACTGGCAAACGTCACGGTCACAACTGGATTCGGCTCTTGGAATTTATCAAACTTCACCCCTTCCGAACTCGCAGACCCCCTCATCTCCGGCGATGACGCGGACCCCGACAACGACGGTATCAAAAACCTCGTCGAATATGCCTTGGGTCGCGATCCCAAGACTTCCGACTCCGCCAGTCCCTCGAGTGCCGTTATTCAGAACGTCTCCGGCACGAATTACCTGACCCTGACTTTCCGTCGCCGCATTCCCGCCTTGGATCTCAGCTACACGGTCCAAACACAAGCTACGCTTGATGGTCAGGGATGGTTGGCCACCGCCGTGGAATTCGGCCTCCCTACTTCGAATGGCGACGGCACCGAAAACGTCATCTATCGGGACTCCATTCCGGTCAACTCCGCAACAAAACGTTTCATGCGGGTCAAAATCACACGCTCCCCGTGAGCCGATGAGCTGAAGCCTTCGCCGAGTTTAGACTTGCAACCAAAAATCTTCCCCCTTAAATAACCGCCCGCACGGCTTCTGACGAAAGAAAGGAGTGGGTCTCGCACCCACTCTTTTGCGTCTCCAGACATCAGCAGCGGATTGCAGCTCTATTTTCGCCATGACCAACGATATCGTCGCCCTCATCGAGTATTACGAAAAGGAAAAAGGCATTGACCGTGACAAGGTCATTGCCGCGCTCGAATTCGCCTTCATTTCCGCATACCGCAAAATGGTCCCAGGTGCTGACGCCATCGAAACCATGCGCGCCGATGTCGATACCCGCAAAGGTGAAACCCGGATTTTCGCTTCACTCAATGTAGTCGCGGATGAGAATTACAAGGATAAGTTCAACCAAGTGCCGTTCTCCACGGCCATCAAAAAGAACCCTGCCGCCCAGCCCGGCGATACCCAGGAATTCAACGTCACCCCCAAAGACTTCGGCCGCATCGCCGTCCAGACCGCCAAGCAGACCATGATGCAGCGCCTCCGCCAAGCGGAGAAGGAGATGATCTACGAGGAATTCAAGGACCGCGCGGGCGATATCGTCTCCGGAACCGTCCGCCGCTTCGAGCGCAACGACGTGATGATCGACCTCGGAAAATTTGAAGGCATCATGCCCAACCGCGAACGCGTCCAAGGCGAGGACTACAACATCGGCGATCGCATCCGTTGTTACGTGCTCGCCGTCGAAAACGAAGGCCGTGGCCCAGAAATCATCCTCTCCCGCAGCCACCCTAATTTCGTCCGCCGCTTGTTCGAGGCCGAGGTCAACGAAATCTCCGACCACACCGTGGAAATCCGCGGCATCGCCCGCGAAGCAGGCTTCCGCACCAAAGTCGCCGTCTGGAGCATGGACCCGAAAGTCGATCCCGTCGGCGCCTGCGTCGGCATGCGCGGCGCGCGCGTCAAAAATATCGTCCGCGAACTCAACAACGAAAAAGTCGATATCATCCGCTGGAGTGAAGACCCCGCCGAATTCGTCCGCGAAGCCCTCAAACCTGCCGAACTCCGCTCCATCACCGTCGATGCGGCAAACAAAGTGGTCCTCGTCACCGTCGATGAGGAAGACCTCAGCAAGGCCATCGGCCGCAAGGGCCAAAACGCCCGCCTTTCCTCACGCCTCATGGGCTGGGACGTCCAAGTCCGCCGCGACGAATCCAAGGAAAAACAATTTAAGGAAAAAATCGGAGGAGCCGCCCACACGCTCGGCGAACAACTCGGCATCACCGATGAACAAGCCGGTAAACTCACCGTCGCTGGCGGCATCGCTCCAGAATACATCATCGGCATGTCCACCGAAGATATCGCCGAAATCCTCGAAATCCCACTCGACGAAGCCGCTCCGATCCTAGCCCGCGCCAAGGACATCGTCAGCTCTGGTGAATCCACCGTTTCCAACGCTTAACTCTCCCACTCCCCGCTCCACGAACTTTGCAGACACCACGGATGCCCGAAAAAAGCGATAGCTCACCCAAAAAAGAAAAGGTTCTCGATCTACTCGATACGACCAAGAAACCTTCACGCCGTGAGCGCCAGCGCAAGGAGGCCGAAGTCACCCCTGCCGCCCCCAGCAAGCTCGATAAAGCCAAAAGCGAGGCTCTCGATCTCTTTTCCGAGGAAAAGAAACCGAAAGTCCGTAAATCCAAACTGACTCCAGGCGCCGTCCTCGGATCGATTTCCAAGATTCTCGATCAAGACGAATCAAATCTGGTGATCACCCCGGAACCGATTCGGCCATCACCCGCGGCCCCAACCGAAATCGCCGTAGCTGATTTCACCGACGAAGAGCCCCCGGACGACCCCAAACTCATCGTTATCAAACCCCCGATCCTTGTCCCGGAACTGGCCGCCCGTCTCGGGCTGAAGCCGTTCAACGTGATGGCGGATTTGATCAAAATCGGCGTTTTCCCCGCCCCCAACCAACCTCTCGAACCGGAAATCGCCGCCAAAGTCTGCGAAATCCACGGCTTCACCTTCGAACGCGAAAAACGCGACAAGGACAAAGGTTTCCACAAAGTGGAGGCCGTCATCAAGGAACCGGAAGCCCCCGTCAAGGAACCCGAAAATCTCCTCACCACCCGCCCACCCATCGTCACGATCATGGGCCACGTGGACCATGGGAAAACCTCGATTCTCGACTTCTTCCGCAAGTCGAAAGTCACTGCCGGCGAAGCAGGCGGAATCACCCAACACATCGGCGCCTATCAGGTCATGCATGGTGATCAGGAAATCACGTTCCTCGACACCCCGGGCCACGCGATTTTCTCCGACATGCGCGCCCGCGGCGCTGACATCACCGACATCGTTGTGCTCGTCGTCGCCGCCAATGACGGCATCATGCCACAAACGATCGAGGCCATCAAACACGCCAAAAAGGCGAAAAAAACTATCATTGTCGCCATCAACAAGTGCGACCTGCCGTCCGCCAATGTGGACCGCGTGAAATCCCAACTTGCCGAACACGGTCTCCAAACCACCGACTTCGGTGGCGATACGGAATTCGCCGAAGTTTCCGCCGTCACCGGCCAGAGAATGGAAACCCTGCTGGAACTCATCGCCCTGCAAGCCGAGGTGCTCGAACTCAAGGCCAACCCGAAAGCCACAACCCGCGCCTCCGTCATCGAAGCCCGCGTCGTCCCCGGTCGCGGCACCACCGCCACCGTCATCGTGGAATCCGGCACGCTCAAAGTCGGCACCCCATTCATCTGCGGCCCCTTCGCCGGTAAAGTCCGCTCGCTCATCAACGACCGCGGCGTCGCCATCAAATCCGCCCACCCCGGCATGCCCGTGGAAGTCATCGGCTTTGAAGAACTCCCCAACGTCGGAGACCACCTCACCCAGATGAAAACCGAGCGCGAGGCGAAAACACTCGCCAGCGAACGTCAGGAAAAACAACGCCTCACCCGCCTCAAACCGCAACACCGGAACCGCATGCAGGACCTCTACTCGATGGTCCGCGACGGCGCCGGCAAGGCCCAGCTCAAGCTCATCCTCAAGTGCGACGTCCAAGGCTCAGTCGAGGCAATCAAAAAAGCCGTGCTCGCCATCGAGTCGGAAAAAGTCGATTGCTCATTCATCACCGCCGCCGCCGGCCCGATCACCGAGTCCGATATCGCCTACGCAGCCTCCACAGACGCCATCATCCTCGGATTCAACGTCAAAGTTGAGGCCAAGGCCGTTAAATCAGCCAAAGCTGCCAACGTCGAAATCAAACTCTACTCGGTCGTTTACGAACTTATCGATCAAGTCCGCGAAGCGATGCTCGGCCTGCTCGAACCGCTCACCCGCGAGTCCGTCATCGGCCACGCGGAAGTCCGCCAGATCTTCAAACTCAACCGTGGCCGCGTCGCCGGAAGCTTCGTCACCGACGGCCGCGTCCATCGCAAAGCCCATGCCCGAGTCATCCGCGGCGGAATTCCGGTGTTCGATGGCCGCATGTCCACCCTCAGACGCTTCAAAGACGAAGTCGAAGAGGTCCGCACCAACTTCGAATGCGGCATCCGCCTCGGCGAGTTCAACGAATACCAAGAAGGCGACATCATCGAGTGCTACAAACTCGAAAAAGTCCCGCAGACGCTCTAACCGCTTCGCTCGAAGCACTAAATCCAAAGCACAAAATTCGAAACGGATAAAATGCTCTTAAACGCAGTCTTCGTTTCAAATTTAGAATTTAAGATTTAGAATTTCAAATCCATGTCCCGCCGCCTCGATCGCGTTAACGAACTGCTCCGCCGTGAAATCGGCAACGTCATTCAAAAAGATTACGAATGGCATGGCAAACTCGTGACCGTCAGCGAAGTGGAAGTCACCCAAGACCTCAAGGAAGGAAAAGTCTGGACCAGCATCCTTGGCGGCGACGCCCGCCCGGTCATCGACAAACTCAACCGCGATCACGGCGCGATCCAAAGCAAAATCATGAAACGCGTGGTGCTCAAATCAACACCCGTGCTGCGTTTCTTCAGCGACAACTCCGCAGCCCGCGGCGTCGGAATCGTGAACCTGCTCGAAGAAGTCGACAAGCTCCCCAAAGCACCCGAAGAGAACAACGATTAACGGTCATCCTCCATTCCCGATGATCTTCCGTGAAGATTTATTACAAGTCCGCAACCAAGGAGTATGCTTCTATGTCCTTCGTGATGGCGAATCACTCTACCTTCTCGATTCAGGCTTTATTGGAGGTCGCGCTTGCTTGGATCATGCCCTCGCCAAACGAGGATGGTCCGGGATTCCAATTCGCGGAATCGTCCTGACGCATGGCCACTTGGATCACATCCTGAATGTCGCGGAGTTGGCAGATCGCCACGGAGCTTGGATCGCCGCTCCCAGACTCGATCTTGAACATTATGCCGGTCATCCTGTTTATCATGGCATCTCCCGAATCACGGGTCTTTTGGAGACTGTCGGGCGGCGATGTTTGTCATTTAAGCCCTTCACTCCAACCCGTCTCATAGACGACGGCGACTTCCTCGACATCTGGCACGGATTGCGGGCGGTCCATCTTCCCGGACATACTCGCGGACACACCGGCTATTACTGCGAGTGCTTGGGACTCCTTTTCTCCGCTGATCTCTTTGCCAGCCATTCCCTGCTCAGCCACTTGCCGCCTGCCTTCTTCAATGATAATTCAAACCAGCTTCGAGCCAGCCTTGTCCGTGCCCTCGATCTGAAAATGACCGGCGTCATCCCTAACCACTGTGACCACACCAGCCCAGAGGAACATCTAGCCCGACTTCGACAAATCGCCCAAACCTGTCTTTGATGTTCAATGCCGTGACCGAACACGGAATGGAGCTACCCTTTTTCCGGAGCGCTGGCTTCAGCTGAATGAAGCCCAATACCTTTAATGATTAGCATTCGGCTAGCCGAGGTAGCCAAAATACGTCTCTGATTCAACGATGAAGCGTCATGGATCCGAAATCATACGCGTGTTGGCAAACCCGAGTTGTTGTGCTAAACAAAGTCCGTTTTCCCGCTTGTTGCCCCCAAAATGCCCACCAATCCGCTCAACACCACCGCCGCTCTCGCAAGGTATCTCGGCATCTCGCGCTGGACGGTCTCTCGCGTGCTGAATGGTCACACTGGCGTAAAAGAGGAAACCGTCCGCAAAGTCAAACAAGCCATCCATGACCTCGATTTCCAACCAAGCGCCCTCGCCCGTGGCCTCCGCGGCGGGCAAACCGCGACGGTCGGCGTTTGCTTTCAGGATCTCGACTCACCCGTTCTAGCAATGCGCGCGGCTTCGCTGCAACAACGCCTCCGCGACGAGGGCTATCACACGGTCATCGAACTTTCCGGTGCCAGCGTGGAACTCGAACGCGGTGCGATCCGCCGCTTCGTCGGCCAACGCGTCGATGGAATCGTCAGCATCTTTTCCCGTCTCGAAGCCGATGACCCTGCTATAAAATTGTTAGACCGCGAGAAGATTCCCTGCTTCTGGGTGGACCCCGAAAATCCAGTGCCTGGCGACAAAGTATTGCTCGACCGACCACGGTCGATGAAACTGGTACTGGAACATCTGACCAGCCTCGGACATCTCAGAATCGCCCTGCTCGGAATCGATCCGCGCAACCACTTCGGAGCCCTGCGCATGCCAGGCCTCATGGCTTACGCTCCGAAGTGCGGACTGAATTTCGAACGGGATTTCAAGCTGCTGTTTCACCCCGGCGAAACCAAACACACCTTCGAATACGGCTACGAACTCGCTGGCGAACTCATCGAGCAATCTATCGAAAATCTCCCCACCGCCATTATTGCCCTAAACGACCGCATCGCCATCGGTGCCATCAACCGCCTTCGCGAAGATGGAATCCGCGTGCCTGAGGACATCTCTGTCGTCGGCTACGACAATATCGCCGTCGCCGAACACTTTTTCCCAACCCTCACCACCGTCGATCACCAGACCGACCGCTTGATGGATCTTGCCGTTCGAGGACTCATGGAGCGCCTCGATCCCGAAAACGCCGACCTTCCGACCCGCGAATCCTACGTCCATCCCAAACTAATCATCCGACACTCCACCGGCAAAGCGAGAGAATGATATTTATTGACAAAAACCTACACGTGTAAGATTACGCGCCAACCCCAAGCCATCTCCATTATGAGCCAAGTCCGCATCCTTCTGACCACCACGTCCTATCAGGACATTCCCGGCGCTCACCACGAGCTGCTCGAATCCACCGGCATCGAAATCGTCCGCGAGCGCGGCCCACTCGGTGAGGCGAAAATGCTCGAACTCGTCGGCGATTTCGACGCGATCCTCTGCGGCGACGACCAAATCACCCGCGCCGTGCTGGAAAAAGCCGCGCCGCGCCTTAAAATCCTCAGCAAATACGGCATCGGCGTGGACAAGATCGACGTCGCCACCGCCACCGAAATGGGCATTCCCCTCGCCTTCTGCCCGGGCGTGAATCACACCACCGTCGCCGAGCACACCTTCGCCCTGCTGCTCGCGCTGAACCGCCACCTCGTCGAGGAAGTCAATTTCACCCGTGCCGGAAACTGGAAACGCCTCACCGGGCACGAAATCATGGGCAAAACCATCGGCATCGTCGGCCTCGGACGGATCGGCAAGGAAGTCGCCACCCGCGCGAAAGCCTTCGGCATGAACGTGATCGGCTACGATGTTTATTGGGACGAGGCCTTCACCGCAGCCCACGGAATCACCCGCGCCGCCAGCGTGGCGGAAGTGTTTGAAAAATCAGACGTCATTTCCCTGCACACCAACCTAACCGACGAAACCCGCGAGATGGTCCGCGCGGAAACCATCGCCACCATGAAGGACGGCGTGATCATCCTCAATTGCAGCCGCGGCGAAGTCGTCAACAACGAGGATCTCGCTGCCGCCCTCGAAAGCGGAAAAGTCGGCGGCTACGGCGGTGACGTGCTCGACGAAGAACCACCCCGCCCCGATCACCCGCTGCTCACCGTGAAGAACTCGATCATCACCCCGCACATCGGATCGCGCACTTATGAAAGCGTCCAGCGCCAGGCGATGATGGCCGCACAAAACCTCCTCCACTTGCTCCGTGGCGAAAAACCGCTGGCGCAAGT
>CAYRLT010000442.1:0-11551 GCA_964425095.1 uncultured Luteolibacter sp. | reverse complement strand
CAAACAGGCGATGTCGGAACATCGCCCGATCAACCAGCACCAATAAATTTTAACGTTTTAACGGGAAAAAATCCGCTTCCCAGGATGGCGGGTTTTTCCGACACTCCATGACATTGATGAAAACGCACCCCCTATTGCTATCCGCCGTCCTCCTGCTCCAAACAGTGGCCGCTCAGACAGTCTTTCCCGGGGCTGACGAATAGGCTCCGTCGCTGGCGCATTATTTCACTTGGATCAACAACACCAACGAGGGCGCCACGGCGGCCCAGACCAAGGTCAATCTCGAGTTCTTTCAGTGGCTGCGCGATGGATTTGGGATGGTGCTGGATATTTACGACTTCGACGCCGGAGTGATTGATTCGCCCGGTTCCTATGGCATGCCCGGCACCCGGAAGTTCAAAGGCCAGTTTCCACAAGGTTTCGGCCCGCTTGCCGAACAGGCGAAGGGTATTGGTGGACGTCTCGGGGTGTGGCTGGGGCCCGATGGTTTCGGTGACCGCCCGGAGCAGGAAAAGGCCAAGATCGAGTTCCTGACTTCGTTGTGTCGTGACTACCAGTTCCATCTCTTCAAGATGAACGCGGTGTGCACTCAACTGCGTAAGGACAGGCAAGAAGCCTTCATCCGGTTGATGGAATCTTGCCGCAAGTTCAGCCCGGACTTGATTCTTCTCAATCACCGGCTGGCTCTCGGTAAGGCCGAGCCACATGCAACGACCTTCCTTTGGGAGAGTGCCGAGACTTATATCGACGTGCACATGGTCAGCAAGCTGCCCGCTCCGCACAATCGCGCGGTGGCGCGGTCTGCCACCAGGGCTTAAGAGGCTGGCTGAGGATTATGGTGTTTGCCTCTCGTCATGTCTCGATTTCTGGCAGGATGATCTCGTCCTGCAGGCATTCAGTCGCTCGATGATTCTCGCGCCGGAGCTATATGGCAGTCCTTGGTTTCTGCGTGATGACGAGTTTTCGCAGTTGGCCCGGATTTTCAACCTGCACCGCAGATACCGCGACATCCTCACCCAAGGGATCGAATTGCCCGAGGCGACTTACGGTCCGTATGCGGTTTCTCGCTACTAGCGCAACGTGCTCGGAACCCTCGCTGGCAAAAAGCCCCTACCGGGTGGTCCGCGACGTGCCGAACGCTGCTCTCGAAATCGACCAACTTGCGCCGCTGCCGCTCAAGCAACCTTGGCACCGCAAATTGGCGGATTTGCAACGCGGCGAGCTCCCGGTGGACTGGGCCAGTCTGCATGAGGCCACCTGTTACGCCGCCATCCGCCGCAGCAGCCGTCTCATCGGTGCTCCCTCGCGTGCGCCTTCCTACCCGTGCAACCCATGGGAAAACGCGCCTGCCTCCCGCGATAGCGGCCTCACCTATTTTTTCCCGCTCGATCCATCGATGGTTGGCGAGAAACTCGAAGTCGTGCTGCTGGGTATGAAAGGTGGCGGCCAGTATCTGCGGCCATCTGTCTGGCTCACTGCCCGCGATCTCCCGTTCACCGCCACGCGCCTGAAGATTCCACGCTGACACCGGGATTCGCCCGGCGCCCATATGCGGCAATTATTCGCCGCTCATCCGAAATGATGGTTCCTTGCGGCTCGTAAATAGGCTGGGCCTGTTCCATCGGCTTGTTTCCTGAAATTTCGTAATTTATGGTTCCATCCGCCAGCGCAAGCGCCTCAATTTTCCGAATCTCGATATGCAATTTGTTATAAACCCCTGTCTTTTTCTAGTGGTGTTTTTGGCAGCACTCAACACGTTGCTCGCTGCGGCGGACCGACCTAACATTCTTTTCATCGCTATCGATGATCAGAACGACTGGATCGGGCATCTTGGCGGTCATCCGATGGCCAAGACTCCCCATATTGACAAGCTCGCCGCAGGCGGCACGGCCTTCCTCAACGCGCACTGCAATTCGCCGCTCTGCAATCCCTCGCGCACCAGCTTGATGCTCAGCCTTCGCCCGACCTCCACCGGCATCTATGGCCTCGCACCGTGGTTTCGCGCACTGCCTGAGTTGAAGGACCGGGTGGCCTTGCCTCAGCACTTTGCCAATAACGGCTACCGCACCGCCGCCACCGGCAAGATCTATCATAACGGCACCGGAGGTGGCGGCAACATCAAGGGGAAGGCCGTTTCAACCCCCGAGTTTCAAATCACCGGGGCTTTCGGTGGGGTTGGCACCATGCCAAGGAAGAAGCTCATCCCGCCCACACCGATGGGCGACCATCCGGCCATGGATTGGGGAGTCTGGCCGCTCGACAACGATGACACCGGCAAGGGCGACTACAAGGTCGCGAGTTGGGCTATCGAGCAGATCAAGAGTGCGCCGAAGGACCAGCCGTTCTTCATAGCTGCCGGGTTCTTCCTGCCGCATGTCCCGTGCTATGCCACGCAGAAGTGGTTTGATCTCTATCCGGATGACGACAGCATTTTGCCGAAGATCCGCGCCAACGATCGTGATGACACGCCGCTCTTTTCATGGTATCTGCATTGGAGTCTGCCCGAGCCTCGGTTGAAGTGGTTGAAGGAAAAGCACCAGTGGCGCAACCTAGTGCGCAGCTACCTCGCATGCACGAGTTTTATGGACTCGCAGGTGGGTCGCGTGCTCACCGCACTCGATGAAGCGGGTGTCGCCGACAACACCATTGTCGTGCTATGGGGCGATAATGGCTGGCATTTAGGCGAAAAAGATATCACTGGCAAAAACACCCTATGGGATCGCAGTACGAGAGTGCCGCTCGTCTTCGCCGGTCCCGGCGTGAAGTCCGGCCAACGCTGTGCCCAACCCGCCGAGTTGATGGATATCTATCCTACGCTCATTGATCTAACCGGTTTGCCGAAACGCGATAATCTCGAAGGTCTCAGCCTTTCGCCCCAACTGAAGGATGCCGCCACCAAGCGTGACCGGCCTGCCATCACCAGCCACAACCAGGGCAACCACAGCATCCGCAGCGAGCGCTGGAATTACATTCATTACGCGGACGATAGCGAGGAACTCTACGACATGAAGAATGATTCGGACGAATGGAACAACCTCGCCGGCAAGCCGGAATTCGCCGCCGTCATCGCCGATCACAAGAAGTGGCTGCCAAAGATCGATCTTCCCCCAGCCCCGGGCAGCGCCTCTCGCATACTCATCTATGACAAGAAAACCGATGAAGCGGTTTGGGAGGGGAGTAAGGTGAAACGCGGCGATCCAATCCCCGAGTGACGATGTGATACTTTTTTGTTATATCATCAGAATGAGAGAGTCGCCTTTTTGCAGATTTAGATTTTTGATTTCGACAGGTTTGCCGTTGAGCATCGCCTTGGGTTGGCGGCCTTTGAAGAGGGCGAGGTCGAGTTGATTGAGGGTGAGCGTGCCATGGGTGATGGTGAGGGTGGCCTTGCCGTCATTTTGTTCGTAAGTGCCCCAGGCCTTGCTGGTGGTGAAGGGCGCGCGGAAGTGATTTTTCTGGATGACCGGATCAAAGGCGAGGCGGCCCTTGGCTTGATCAAACTCGAAACCGCAGACTGCGAGGAACACTGCGTAGGAGGCACCGGCGCGGGCGTAATGATCGGAACACTCGATCTCGTTGTAGGGGTTGCGGCCGCGCGCGGCCGAGTAGCGATCGTGAATCGCGCGGGTGACGGCGAGTCCGTATTGGACGAGGTCGTCATCGCGTTCGGCGACCATGTGGGCGGCGGCTTGGTATTCAAAGCCGGTCATGAACTCGTTGAAGTAGGCGTATTGCCAGTGTTTCTTGAAGTCCGGCCTCAGCCCGCCCTTGGGCCAGCTGCACATCAGCAGGCCGGAATCGCCGGCGGTGGCGTAGTGGCGGCCTTCCTTGAATCCTTGGCGAAACGAACTGTATTCCGGCACGAAGTTGTATTTCCACAAAGCGCGCAAGGCGGACTTCTGGTGGTCGGCCTGATAGATCCGGCCGAGACCGACTTGATTGGCCCAGAATTGGCCCATCACTTGATCGATGTAGCAACCTTTGCCGACGCCGATGGCCTTGGCATGGTCGGGATCTTCGATTTGCTCGTAGAACTCGCCGTTGTAGAGTTTGGCGATGTTTTCGGCGCCTTTACGGTGGATTTCTCTAACGGTGGTGGCGAATTTTTCGTCACCCATGGCAAGCGCGAGTTCCTCTCCGGCGCGCAGCGAGGCGAGATACATCGAGCAGAGGACATGGACTTTGCCATACCACTCGGCATCGAGCGTGTTGTGCTGCATACCGTCTAACAATCCGTCGAGGCCGCCGCGTTTGTCGGCCGAATCGAAGTCGATGAGATATTGCAGGGCCTTGCGGGTGGCGGGCCAGACGCGTTTGATGTAGCCGGGATCGTCGCTGAGTTGATGATCGCGCAGGGTGCGCAGGATGTAGGACGTCTGGGCGTCGATGGCGGTTGTTTTGCTATTGCTGCCGCGGAAGCGGATCGAGCCGTCGGGGTTCTGGGCGATACCGTAGTCGGTGACTTCGCGGAGATTGCGTTCGATTTCAGGAAATAAGCGGGCGTGGCCTTGGGAATATTCCCAGACATGGCCGCAAGTCCCCGGGCAGCAACCGATGCCTTCCCAGGCCCAGAATCGTTCGTTTTCGAGGATGACGCAGGTTTGAGTTTGAAGGGTGTTGGTGGTGAGAACGCTGCGGTCTAACAACCATTGGGGAAGAGTTGAGTCATTCCAAGTCTTGACCCAGGTGTGAGTGAGTTGGCAGAGGTCATCTTGGTGCGAGGCGAAGTGGGCAAGCACGGCGCGGGCATCGGCGAAGCGGGTGGCGTAATGGCGCCTGACTTTGCCGAGCTCGAGTTTTGGAGAAAGGTTCGGGAAGTGCCATGCGATGGCAAAGCGAAGGGTGGTTTTCCCGCCTGCCGGAATGGTGGCGGTGACGTTTACCGAGTTGTCTGCGGGATTGACCTTGGCGCCCTGCGGGACGAATGCGGCGATGGCTATCGAGCCATCATCGGGGGCGGGATCGGAGCCATCTGGGATGCGGAGGCCGTGGAACAGGCCGGTGATGGATTTTTCGTTAATGGCCTCGGTGAAGCGCAGGGCATCGCGTTTTGAAAATTGTCCGGCTGGATTGTTCAGGTGAGCGGTTAGAGTGATTTCCGCTGCCTCGTCGGTGGGGTTTTCGATGGTGTATTCGAGGACGGTTAGGGGAAGCGAAGACGCTTTGAGATCGAGTGGAATGAAAGGACTGAAAGCATCGAGCCTTACCTTGAGCGGAGTCTTGTCACTGGCGTAGTCGACGGTGCCGATCGGCTAGCGACCGGTGAAAGTGACGGTTTCCCAGCCGGATGTGTCGAGCGGGTGGTCATTGTCCTTGTGGGTGAGGGTGAAACGGGCGTCCACGCCGTTTTGGTGGGCGCTGGCGCGCGGTGGCAGCAGGAAGTTGGCCCCATCGCGTTCACGCGGTTGGCGGCCTTGAATGGTTTCCAATCCTGCCGGGGCCTTGGCCTTGTTGTTAGCAACCACGCCTTCGTGGTGCTGGTTGAAGACGTCCCAGACCCATAGCTGGCCATCGCCGGATAGATAAACGGTGCCGCAGGCGATGCCGCCGACGGTCATGCCGATCACATCGAGGTTGTTGTCCGCCTTGCTGTATCGTATCGCTGTATCGAGCTTATGCCCGCGTGTGGTGAGGGAGGCGAGCCAGTCTGCGGAGAGTGACTTGTCGCCGGGCACGAATTTGGCATAGAGCAATGCGGCAGGATCTTCCTCTGCTTGGGAGCGCTGGAATGATAAACCGAGCCCGACACCTGCCAGGCTGCTAAGACGAAGGAATGGGCGGCGTTTCATGGAAATGATGTTATTGAAATATGGATTGCAAGTTTAACTCCCGTGATCTAACCGATTAGGTCTCCGATCGAGCCGAAGTCCGGCGAGAACAGGCGTTTATAAGTGCGTGCGGCGTAGCCATCGGTCATGCCGGCGAGGAAATCGCAGACGAGGCGCGCCTTGCCAGCTTCATCAGCGGTCTCGGCGATCTCCGCTGCGGTGTCCGCCGGGAGGAGTTGGAAATCCTGGCCGTCGATGGTGCCACCGGTGACGTAGCGTTCGCCGAGGACTTCCCATAACTGCCGCAGCATGCGACTGCCCTTGTGTTCGAGTTGTTTCAACTGCGGAGAAAGGAACACGACCTCGAAGGCGAGTCGTTTGAACAATCCGGACTCGGCTTTCACATGCTCGTCGATGACGAGTTGAAAGCGATAACGGTTTGTGCTGGTGCTGAGGAAATTCACATCGGCTGCCAAGTGTGTCGATTGGATGTAGCGGCCGATGCGTTTCCCGACGAAGGGATCCACGCGTTTGCGGCGGATGGCGCGCATCAGGTCGCCAAGCGGCGTGCCCTCATCGATTGGATGGCCGTTTTTTTCCGCCCAGGCTTCGATTTTCTCGATATTAAGAAACCCGGCCCGCACGCTATCGGAAAGGTCGTTAAGTGAATACGCGGTGTCGTCCGCCCAATCCATGATTTGGCATTCGATGGATTTGAATTTGTCCCGGGTTGAGCCTGGTGGCAGTTCCAGTGGGAAATCATGTCCGCCCATTGCCCAATCGAGATGCGATTGTTGGTCGTCGTAGATGAAATGATGTTCCGGAGGATGGCCGGTGGCGGTCTTCAATTCCGACCACAGGGATTTGTATTTCAAAACGCCATCGAGAAATGCGCGGGTCGGGTCCATGCCGCTGCGTTTGGCCGAGAAAATCCGCTCGGTGAGCAGGCGCAGGGTTTGGGCGTTGCCCTCGAACCCGCCGTGGCCGCGCATCAGGTGGTTGAGCGTGCGTTCGCCGGCATGCCCGAAGGGCGGATGGCCAAGATCGTGCGAGAGGCAGATGGCCTCGACCAGATCCGGATCGATAAAAAAATCATCCGCGAGCGGGCCATCGGGCCGGGATTTCAGCCAGTGGCAGATGGATTTGCCGATTTGTGCAACTTCTAGAGAATGCGTCAGCCGGGTGCGGTAGAAATCGTATTCACCGCTCCAGAAAACCTGTGTCTTGTTCTGCAGGCGGCGGAAAGTCGGCGTGTGCAAGACCCGGTCCCGGTCGATCTGGAATGGCGAGCGGTAATCGCCGCCATCGTTGGCGCCGGAGTGGCGCTCCGTATCAAATTCCCCGTAAAAGCGATTCAACATCGCGCGGAGAATGAAGTGCCAGTGACGCGGGGGCAAACATTTCCTGCGCGAATTCCATGGAGGAAAGGTTTACAAGATTTGCTGGGTATCGCGGCGCGATTCCAGAAATGTATCGGAACGTATACTTATCGAGCCATTGCAAGATACTGATAAGTCGCCGTGCTAAACTTTGATAAAGCAATCAGATCACAGACCATGAGGGCAGCGCCGTAAGCAGTGATGCCGCTCAGCTTTTGAGGTCGATCATCGCCTTTTTCCGGCGGGCTTGGATCCAGCGTTCGTATTGGGCGGAGGTTTTCTTTTTGCGGACGCGCTCCTCGACCATATCCCGGACCTTGTCGAGCGAGGGTGAAGGGCCGTAGATGATTTTGATTGGTTTGACGATGGTAAAGCCTTCGCGGTCCACCAGCGGGCCAAGAATTTCATCGGCCTTGCCGTCGAAGATAATAGCGGCGAATTCCGGAGATAGATCGGCGCGTGGGACATTTTCCTGAAGTCCGCCTTGCGCGGAAAATGCGTCTTTGGAACTTGCCTTGGCGATTTCCGAGAAGTCCTTGCCATCGGCGATTTGTTTGACGATGTCCTCCGCGAGGGTGAGTTGGGTTTCAGGGGTGATGCTAGGATTTTGTGGGTCGGAAGCTGGAATGAAGATTTTCTGGAATGAGATCACATCCTTGGAAGTGTCCCGCATCAAGATTTTCATTTCGTTGTATTCGGCTTGGATTTCGTTAGGGAGCGGAGGCGGCGCATCGGCGAACTGTTGTGAGCGCATGGCTTGCACCACCATTTTTTCACGGGTCATGGTGCGGTAGCCATCCATGGTGAGGCGGCTGCGTTTGAGTTCCTCTCGGAACTTGGTTTCATCACCATTGTAGAGTTCTTGAACTTGGCGTTTGATCTCGTCATCGATGATGTGGGGTTTGATGGATGCCCCGACTTTTTTGAACTCGTCGAGGATGATTTGCCTGTCCACGAGTTCTTGCAGGATCCCGGCTTTGGCTTCCTTGAACTTGGTCTCGAATTGTTGGCCACGGCGTGGGTATTGGGTAGCGAGCTGGGCGAAAATCGGTGCCAGCATGAATGAGACTTCGTTTTTGGTGACGACCCTGCCATTGACTTTGGCGGCGATTCCATTGACTTCGATCGGGCCTTTGGGTGCTGGGGATTGGGCTTGGGGTGTTTGGGCGATTGCCGGGAGTGAGCACAGAAAAGAGGTGGCGATCACCAGGAAAAATACGGGACGTGTTTTCATGAATGTGTTTCGGGAATGGAGGAAAGAGGGGCGATTGCCGTGAGTTCGCTGGAACATTTTCCCATCGAGGCATGGATTGCAAGCGGGGAAACCGGAAACGAAAGCGGCACAAGACGCAGATGGTGAAACTAGGTGAAATCCATTCCGCGTATCGTGCGGCCCCCCATTTGAATTGGCAGACAAACGGTCATATTGAGTGAAAAGGCCGAAGTGGTCGTTGCGAGTGCCTACGTGATCCTTGCTAAGGCAGACGTGGCTATTGTTAAGAGTTGAGGTGCCCGCAACCGGATGAAAACCGTCCTCCGCATTTCCCGTGAAACTTGGCCTGCTGCAGGCTGCTGCCGCTTTCATCCCCGCAGCCTGCTGCGGGGAGTTGTTGGGTGGAGGATGTTGAACCTTCGGGCTTTTCTTCGGCGAGGCATTGGCTTCCGGGCCAGCAGGCTGCACGCAGTCCACGTTTTTCATGCTCAAGAATGGCCAGGTGCGGGTGGGGTGATGAATGGTGAAATTGCTATCCCTCCCCGCGAATTCATGATGCCCTCCCGCCGTGATCAACACCTTCGACGACATCCGTGACGCCGTTCTCCATCTCCCCAAAGGAGATCATCAACCTCTTTTTCCCCGGCCTTCGATCCCCACATGAGCATTCTCACCGGCCATGATCTCAAAAGCAAATTCCTAGCATTCAAATTCCTAGCATTGGGCGGCCTTCCGGCGCGCCATCGCGCCGGGGGGCAGGGGTGGCACGAGCGCCTACCGCTGTGCGTCCGCCGCACCCTCATTCTCTGCGCCGTGCTGGTTCCCGGTGGGCTGTGCGCCCAGTCCGCCATGCTGGCTCCGCTTCTGGTCACCGGCGGCCAACCGCGCGATGAATCGGAAATCTTGGCCGGCAATTCCCTGCGCTTCGATGCCGCCGCGCTGGCGGTCCTGCCCGTCCAGCGCGGCACTTATCAGGACCTTTTAGCCACGGTCGCCGGAGCATACAGCGGAAATCCTACGGTGGGCACCTTCAGTCTCCGGGGTCTGAACCAGGACAGTCTTTTCTACGAGGTCGCGACGGCGTCCAATCCGCTGATTACGGTGATGGAGGACGGCGCGCCGCTGTCGGTTGCAACGCTGCGCTACCTGCCGCCGGTGCTGTGGGACCTGGAGAGCGTCGGGTTGCTGCGCGGGCCGCGGTTTCTCGGCCCTGGGCCCAACGGTCTTGGCGGTGCGCTGCTGCTCCACACCGCCGCGCCGGGGTTTTCCCGCGATGGCAAGGCGCTGCTGGAGGCTGCCGCGGGCTCCACCTTCCGGGGCGGCATCGCCCAGGACTTCGTCCTGCGGCCCGAAGAGCTGGCGCTGCGGGTTTCCGCCTATCACTGTGAGAGCGAGGGCGACGTCACGAATCTTTTCAACGCCGACGATTCGTTCGGAGCCACTCGCCGCGACCGCTATCAGGCACGCTTGGTGTGGAACCCTCGCAAAAGCCGCGACGCGGGGTATGATCTGGCTGTGGTTCTCGACCAGGCGCGCGGCAATCCCTTCGCCAACGCCCGGGCCGTCTCCGGCTTTGATCTGTTCGACCGCCAGACCTCGCTCAATTCCCATCCGTCCTTCCCGGCCCGGCGTGCGGCTGCCATCCTTAACGCGAGCCTGGCGCTGTCCGGCGATCTGGAATTGAAATCCACCACCGCCCTGCAGCGACTCGATGTGGATCCCCACATCGATCTCGATGAGACGGCGGTCCTGAAATGGTTTGCGGACGGAGCTATCGACGAGCTGCGCTTCACCCAGGACCTGAGTCTCGCCGGCGACGGGGGGGCGTTCCAATGGCTGGCAGGGGGTTACTTTGATGCCAGCGGTTATGACCTCGGTTATACCGGTATCGGCATCGCGCCCATGCCCGCAGGCTCGCCCTTTCGCAGCCTCGGGCAGGAAGACGTGCGGGTGCTTGCGCTTTACGGTCGGGGCGACTGGGAGTTCGTGAAAAACCTCCATCTCACCGGGGGGCTGCGCCTCAATCACGAACAGCGCGAGCTGCATGCCGCGGCGACCTTCGGCCCCCGGCCCGAGAGCACATCCGCCGCCGACAGCGCGGACACCGTGCTGCTGCCCCAGCTCGGGCTGGCATGGCGGCCGACGGAGGAACAGTCTTTGGGGCTGCGGCTGTCCCGCAGCTACCGCGGCGGCGGCGTCAGTTATGCGCCCAGCCTCGGCACCACCCAGCCCTACGATCCGGAACAGGCGTGGGACCTCGAGCTGAATGGCCGGTTGATGCTCCACCCCTCGCTCGCGCTGTCCGCCGCCGTGTTTCATTCATGGATGGACGACCAGCAAGTCACCTTCCAATCTCCCGGCGGCTTGGCGGAGATCGATTCCTACGTCGCCAATGCCGGCCGCTCCCGCCGCTATGGCAGTGAACTGGAAGCCCGCTGGCAAGCTTGGGAGCCGCTGGCCTTCACCGGCACCCTTGGCTGGAGCCACACCGGGTTCGACGAGCTCGTGATCGCTGGCGTGGACCGCTCCGGCCAGCCCTTCCCCAACGCGCCGGAATGGACCGCCTCGCTCGGCGCCTCCTACCGCCACGCCACAGGGCTTTTCTCCAGCGTGCTCTTTTCGTGGGCGGACACCACCTACACCGATCCGGCCAGCCCGCAGGTCACCGCGCTCGAGCCCCGCCGCCTGTTGTCCGCCCGCCTCGGCTACGCCTGGGAGCACGCCAGCGTTTACTTTTTTGGCAACAACCTGCTCGATGACGAATACGCCCTGTCGCGCTCTGAGAACTCGTTGCAGGGCCTGCCGGTCTCGGGCCAGATCGCCCCGGCGCGCGGCTTCGGCATCGGCTGCGAATTCGAGTGGTAAGCGCCATTACCGACCTCCCGCCCTCAGGCGCGGCGAGCTTGATGTCGGCTCTTTTTCATCGTTCCGGCCCTAAGGAGCGGCGACCTTACTGTCGCCTCTTCTTCATCGTGCAGGCCCCTTGCTACAGGCAGCCGGTAGGCACGCCTGCGGACTCCAGCGCGCTGAAAATGCGCAACAGATGGCCATCGCCCCATTGCGTGGCAAGGGTTTCGCGCCAGCGGCCAGGGAAATCGGGGTAGGCAGCCAGCACGCGCTGCCACTCGGAGCGGGCCGTCTCCGCATCGCCCTCGATGGCTGCGCACGCCGCAGTCACGAGGGGGAATGCC
>CAYRLT010000441.1:0-4575 GCA_964425095.1 uncultured Luteolibacter sp. | reverse complement strand
CAGCAGTCGATCCTGCTAGATAAGCCGCAAACACAAAACGCATAAGAGCACGTCACACGTCGCTCCGGGCTTGTTCAACTAAGGGCGCAGCCGAATGGGTTCGCTATCGCTCACCCATTCGCAGCACCCTTTATTGTTCGGCGCCTTTGGTCGGATAGCACCATGCGGCGCCGGTTCCTTGGTGAGGGGAGGAGATCGTGAAAAGCTTGTTGCAACGCGCGGCCCCATCGAGATTCTGCAGGTAATAGCGGCTCACCAATCCACCCATGCTGAAGGCGATGATGGAAATCGGTTGCTCGGTGCCATAGGCGGCCTCGATGTCTTGTTTGAGGCGTTTGGCTAATCCTTCCAAGCCGCCACGGCCATCGCTGGGGCGCATTTTGGGCACAAAGCATTGGATGTTTTGTTGTTCGAGACGTTTTTTTAGCGTTCGAAAGGTCGC
Source organism: uncultured Luteolibacter sp. (assembly GCA_964425095.1). Classification (GTDB taxonomy): domain Bacteria; phylum Verrucomicrobiota; class Verrucomicrobiia; order Verrucomicrobiales; family Akkermansiaceae; genus Luteolibacter. The sequence continues at coordinate 4,133 of CAYRLT010000441.1, read as the reverse complement.
GCCGTTTTCTAGGAAACCATGGACTAGGACCACGCGGCCAATCGGATTTTCAAGTGTTTGAAGAGTGCTGCGGAATTTCAGAGATTGCGGATTGCGAGCCAAACCGGTGCTGGCAGCAAGCAGACTGGCGATCGAGGAAATCAGGGCGGTTAATTTCATGGGAAAAATGGGTCAACCGGGCGGCCATTCAAGTTTGCGTCCGCCAAGAAGATGGACGTGCAGATGCGGAACAGCTTCGCCGCCATCAGGGCCGTTGTTGATGACCAAGCGATAGCCAGACTCCGCGACGCCTTCGCGCCGGGCAACCTCAGCGGCGGTAAGCAGCAAATGGCCAAGCAAGAGTTCATCCGATGACTGCGCCAAACCGATGCGGGGCAGGGGAGTGCGAGGCACCACGAGGATGTGCAGCGGTGCTTGTGGCGAAATATCGCGGAATGCGAGGCAGAGTTCATCCTCATGGACGATGTCCGCCGGGATCTCACCATCCCGGATTTTCTCGAATAGAGTCTTGTCAGGCATGCGGCAGGACCATGGCAGATTGGAAACCGGATGCAAGACTCGGTAGAATGAGTGTCGGTAGAATGAGGAAGAGATTGAAATGAGGAAGAGATTGAACCGCCAAGTCGCAAAGGCCTCCAAGGAACGCAAAGCCGATAGACTGATGGACTGAAAAGATACCTGACTGGATTAAAAAGGGACTGATAAAAAAACAGAAAAAATCTTGCGAGGTTGCTCTGCGGTGACAGGGTGGGTGCGTGAGAAGAGCGAGATGGTTGGCAGAGTGGGGGGATTCGGTTTCGAAGCCGGCGATTTATCATTGTATTTCGCGGGTGGTGGATCGGCGCTTTGTTTTTGGGGAGCGGGAATGCGAGGCGTTCCGGATGTATCTGCGGATGTATGAGAACTTTTCGGGGTGTCGGGTGCTTTCTTATTGTTTGATGTCCAATCACTTTCATTTGTTGCTGGAAGTGCCGCCGATGGCGGAGGGCGGGCTGTCGGACGAGGGTCTGTTGCAGCGGTTGTCCGCGCTTTATTCGGAGGCTTTTGTGGCGGAGGTAGCGGAGGAATTGGTCGAGGCGCGAAGGACTCAGAATGAGAGTTGGTCGGCGGAGGTGCATGCGCGTTTTTGCTATCGGATGCACAGTTTGAGTCAGTTCATGAAGGGTTTGCTGATCCGTTTTACGCGCTGGTTTAACCGGATGCATGAGCGGACGGGGACTTTGTGGGAGGAGCGATTTAAGAGCGTGATTGTGGAAAGCGGGATCGCGGCGCGGACGATGGCTGCATATATCGATTTGAATCCGGTTAGGGCAGGGATGGTGAAAGATCCGGCAGATTATCGCTGGAGCAGTTATGGTGAAGCGGTGGGCGGCGGGAAGAAGGGGAATGGCAAAAAAGCGCGCGAAGGCTTGGTGCGTGCGTATTTTTGCGACCAGGGGGTGGGTTTTGATTCCGAAAAATGGCTGGAAGTTTCGCGTTTGTATCGGCGGTTTATGGGGCTGGCGTTAGGTCGGAAACCTGGACATTCCGGGGTGGCGGGGAAAGGCAACGGGCTTGGTCAGATCACGATGAACACGGCGGAGATGTTGGAGAGTAAAGACAACGGGACCGTGTTGAAGGATCTTGGCATGGCGAAGATGCTGCGGTGCCGGGTGAGGTATTTCACGGACGGCGCGGTGATTGGTAGCAAAGAGTTTGTGAATGAGGCATTTGAGAAGGCTCGAGAGCGATTTGGGCCGAAGCGCAAGGACGGTGCGCGTGCGATGCGAGGTAGCGGCCGCGGCGCGAAGGGTCAGCTATGGAGTGTGCGAGATCTTCGGGTGAGAGTTTGATTTTTTCTGCCTCTGACGATATCTCGACGCCACAAGTCCCAAACAACCAGAGAGCTTGGTTTGAGTTGTCATTGGACCGAGGCTGCGTGAAAGATGCTACGGCGTCACTAGTCTCAGATCGAAATAGGATGTTTTTTTGTTTTTTTCTGAAGGTTGGATTAAGCCGCGAGGGTGCATGCCGGTCGGGATTTTTAATTTGGCCGAACTGATTTCGGAACTCTTGGAATATTAGCTGCTGGGACGGGAGGTGGGTCAGAAGGTGATATTCTGATAGAAGTTGGAGCGGGGCGAGAACTCCGATCTACCTCTATCGTAGTCATAACATCGGGTTCGTCGGGAGATGACGAGGAAGTGCTTCCGACAGTTCATGACTTTGGCGTCTGTTGAGTCGGATCGTAAAAAATCCGGATATCCGCCTTGTCGGTTCCGAGGAGTTGCTGGGCGCGCTTGAGCGCTCCGCGGGTCGATAAGTTGGGGTTTCTCGGATTGGTAATAAACAGATTGGATTCACCCGCCTTGCGGTCGCAACCCTCCTGCAAGGTCACCAACACGCCGGATTTCTTCAGCACCCGATAGACCTCACGCGGTGCACCGGAAATAATCAGATGAAGTCCCTTGCCACGCATGAAGCGGATCAAATCCTCCAAGGCCATCACGCTGGTGGCATCCAGATGTCTCGCATTTTTGAGTCGCAAGATGATCACCTGAATCGCCGGATCGGAAACCGTCCGCTGAATCTGCGTCCGAAACAACTCGGCTGCCCCGAAGAATAGATCGCCCTCGACGTGGACGATCGAAATCGCAGGAATCGGACGTTGCCGTTTCTCACCCATCTCGCGTAGCTCACCCTCATCGCTGAACTCATACTCCACCAAATACGGACGACTCGCCTTGCGTAAAAACAAGCTGATCGAAAGCGCCACTCCAATGAAAATCGCCACATGCAACGGTGCCAGCATGGTCGCAATGAATGTTGTGATGAGTACTATCGCATCATTCCCCGTCGAGTTCAGGCAAATCCGAATGCTCCGCACGTTGAAAAGCGACAAGGACAGCGCAATGACCAGCGCCGCCAACGCCGCCTTCGGCACGTAATCAATCAACGGAACTCCCCATCTTGCCGACGATGCGATCAACACGGCAAAACCCAAACTGTAAACCCCCGAAAAAAAAGAGGCGAAGCGCGTGCTCGCCCCTGATTCAAAGTTGAGCAACGAACGCGTCAGCGAACCCGAAGCGGGCATTCCGCCGGCGATCGCACTAGCAATGTTGGCCATGCCAACCGAAAACATGTCCTGATTGACATCCGAATGATCTCCGGAGCGTGAAGCCAGTGCTTTCGCCATCAGGGTGTTTTCCAGTGATGCGAGGAAGGCGATGGCAAATGCCACACCTAACAGCGCCGAGATGTCGTTGAACACTCCGTCGCGAATGAGATTTGGCATGTGGGGTATTAGTTCCGCCATCCCAAAAGTATTGAAGGTGGCGGCCTTGGTAAATGGAACTATCTGAAATCGAATCAATGAACCAAACAATGCGGATGAAAGTATCAATGCGATCGCAAACACCGGCCACTTGGGCTTCCACTTCATCAGTCCATAGTAAATCAGCAAGGTCACACCGCCTATCCCCAGTGAAACCCAATCGACATGCTGCAAGGCGCGAATCAGGCCCATCACCAATCCGACAAATGAAGCGGCCTCATTCTTGTCGATCCATTCGTCAACACCTAACAAATGTGTCGCTTGATTGGCGAGGATCAGCACGGCAGCGCCTGAAATATAACCGACCAATACACTGCGGGAAACAAATTGCATCAGATCCGCGACCCGCAGCAAAGATCCGAGCGTCGCGATCAGGCCGACCATTAGAACCAACAGCGGGAGCAGTTCACTCCAGCGCCCGGAGAGCGCGGGATTGGCGGAAAAAAAGCTAAAGAGCATCAGCGCCGTGGCATTTGTCGGCCCCAGGATCGTATGGCGGGAAGCGGCGAAGAACGGTGCTACCAATGCCGCGACCGCAGTGCACAAAACCCCGTAAACCACCGGCAGTCCGGCAATCGCCGAGAAGGCGATCGCCTGAGAAATGGCCAGCAGCGTGACATTCGCTGCAGCACGGGAATCCGCCCACAATTTTTTCAGACTGTAACGCCTGAGAGAGGTGGTGAATGGAAACAGGGCGATATGCTCCGAGGTATAATGATTCCCCACATTCCGTCCCACCTTGATGAACTTGCGAAGAGTTTTCTTCGTCCTTATATTTTTAGTTATAGCGTGGTGTTGGGAAATTGTTTATGCCTTT
>CAYRLT010000440.1:0-1634 GCA_964425095.1 uncultured Luteolibacter sp. | reverse complement strand
CACTCCGGCCTTAGAAGCGGAATCACCTTCCGGCGGGATTTCCTATAAACGACAAAGTCAGAATCCAAGGTCATAACCTTAGATTTTTCATGAATCTCCGCCATCCTTACAAGACAGGCATCCGCCAGTGACATCGGAATGTTTCGGTAAGTTTTCATCAGGTGCTGAATCGCCCCGATCTCCATCTTGAGCAAAAACTCAGGCACCACCAATCCACGACCGATCAGGTTGAGCAGGCCGTCCGGATCGATCCCCCCGCGCCGCAGCAGAAAGAGAGCCTCGGCAATCACCGCCTCACAGGTCAACAAGGGACGTGTGAGCTGCATGAAGGTTTCTTTGGCCCATGCATGATCTCGGTCGCTACGATCCAGATACGCCACTAAGGGACCGGTATCGACGAGTATCTCGTTCATGATCCGAATCCCTCAAGATGTTTTGGATTGGAAGCCAGATCACCCAGTCCACTGCATCCTTTGCCACACAAGTCTGCGCTTTGCTCAAAGAGGCTTGGCGGGCTCATGCAAGCGGCGGACTTGAGCTTTTCCTCCAATGCTTCACGCAAGAACGCGGACCGATTCGTCCGCTTGGCACGCGCCACCACATCCATCCGCACAACCAACTCATCAGGAATTTTTAGAGAAATCGTTGTCATGCAGAAAAAGTAATACCAATATTGCAGATCGGCAATACCGAAGTTATTCCCGAGGCAAACTCAGGACAAACTCAGCTCCGCGTGCGCCATCGCGGCGCGGGTGGCAGTTGAGTGTGCCGCCCATGGTGCGGGCCAGACGACGTGAGAGTGACAGACCAAGGCCGACGCCGGGTTGGGATTCGGCGGCTTGTTTGGCGGACTTGTGAAAGGGGCGGAAAATCCGGCGACACTCGTCGACTGGCACGCCCGGACCGTGGTCGCCAACACGGATTTCAACCCGGCGCTTGTGAACGGTAGAATCCAGTGTGACCACAGGCGGCTCGGAGGCAGGGGCGTATTTGGCAGCGTTGTCGATCAGGTTGAAGAGGATGTGTTCGAGGGCCGAGCTATCGAGTTTCAGGCGAATGGGATCGCCCGGCACCCGCTCTAACGTGAGTCCGGCAGCTTCTAGGCGTGACGCGAATCGTTCCTGGAATGATTCTAACAATTCATCGAGATCCACATCCGTGACCGTGCTGCGGGCGCTGCCACGCTCGATTTTTGAGAACGCGAGCACGTTTTCCACCAAGTGCGACAAACGGTCTGCCTCACGTGAAAGGACTTTGAGATAAGTCGCTTGTTTTTCCGCGCGCACCGCCCCGGAGCTCAGCATATCTGAATACAAACGGAACGTGGTCAAAGGGGTGCGCAGCTCGTGGGTGACATCGGCGAGCAGGCTGCGGCGCTGCTGGTCGGTGAGCTGGAGGCGGGCGGCCATGGAGTTGAAAGCCTGCGCCAGCGAGCGAATCTCCGGTGGACCGCCTTCGGCAACGCGGACGGCATAATCACCCTGGGCGACGCGCTCGGAGGCATCCAAAAGGTCGCCCAGCGGGGCGGACAAATGGCGCAAGCCCCGCCCGGCCAAAATCAGGAAGGCGAAGCCAGTGATGAAAAGGACGAAGCCCAGTAAAAAGAGCCAGGGAAGCAAATGGGTGAGAGAACC
>CAYRLT010000439.1:0-3244 GCA_964425095.1 uncultured Luteolibacter sp. | reverse complement strand
TGCGTCTCCAGCAGGAAATCCGTCCCGCTGCGCGGAGCCTCATCCTTGTCCCACCAGCTGTGCGGGTAGCCCGCGCCGAGGTTGACCAGCCAGCCCTTGGGCGTCCAGTGGCTCAATGCGGCATGCGCGTACTGGGTCACGCCCCAGGTTGGAATGCCGAAGCTCCGCAGGATGAACCGGCCGAAGAACGCGCGGCGACCGCACACACCACCATTCATGATGATATTCTGATAGTTCTGCAGCGTGGGAAGGTCGTTTTTCTGATCTTGCGATCCGTATTTGACCTCGGTCTTCACAGCCTTCACATAGCGCCAGCGATAGTCCGAAGTGGTGATTTCGTCAGGCCGGTAGTTGTGGAGCATCTTGCGCCCCCAGGCCAGAATATCATCCGGCTCATCGCCATTGGCGACCCATCGATAGTCCCAAACAGATAGATCCTTGAAACCGGGGTCCAGCTCGCCATCGAGGAAAGCCTTTTCGTAATGTAGATAGCGTTTCACAGGATCCACCGTGGCCGGAGCATTGGATGAGGCTACAGGGTTGCTCTGCGCAATCGGCACGGCATGCTCGAGAGCGATGCCAAGCGCCAATCGTTGCAAGGGACCGTCCTTGGCCTTGGCGCTTGCCTTCTGGATGTCGGTGTAAATCTTCATGGCTTTGCCATATTGGCCATCCTTGGCACCGTCAGCCATGACCATCTGCTTCATCAGATTCATATCCGAGAGCAATTTCTCGACCACGGTTTCCTGTTCCGAACCCTGCTGGGCAAACTCGGGCAGTCCATGCGGCGTGCCTTCGGACAGGACGATGAATTTGATCAGTTGCTCGTCGAGTTGATCACTCGACAGGAACTTCTGCATATCCGCGAGCACTGCCTTGGTGGGTGACTGAGCGTTTTTCTGCGCCAGATCGAGCGCCTCCTTGTTGGCAAGCTGTTCCTTTGCCGCCGCGTCTTTATCCTTGGCCTTGGCTTGAGACCGCATCGACTTCAGTTCGGCGGCTGTTGCGACCACTTCGTCCTGATAAACTTTGAGAAAGGCGGCCTTCTGCGGATCGCCAACCTTCGGCAAAGCCTTTTCAAGCCCAGCCTGCAGGGTCTTGAGTTGCTCCGAGTAGCGCACCTGTAGTTTTTGGCCGGTGGCGTTCAATTCAACCTGCGGCACCTCCGGACGCTTCTCCGGTTTTTTGGTTGCCGCCCAGACGCCGGGTGTCCCGATCGTCATGGCGATCAGCGCGGCATAAATACCTGTTGTCGTCTTTGCTTTCATTGTGTCGTGTGGGTTTCTGGCGTGATTTGACCGATTTTCTCACTACACCAAATTGAATGGATATCTTACAAAAAACAAACATGACACATTCCGGCGGAATCTGCGGAGGATCTCAAAAGCCCCGCATAGCTACTTGATGTGACGGACCGCACATTCCCAGCTGTGAACACATCCACTCCCCACGTGCCAAGTCTTTCGAACAGCGGTGGTGCCGCATTTCCCCGCGGTTCCGCGCTGCTTGCCAATCCCCTGTTGAACAAAGGCACCGCATTCCCTGAGGAGGAAAGGGACGCCCTAGGTTTGCGCGGCTTGCTTCCGCCGCGGGTATTCACGCTGGAGGAGCAATTGACCCGTGCCTACGCCAACTTCTTGCGCCAAGCGGAGCCACTCGACAAATACGTATTTCTCACGCTGTTACAAAACCGCAACGAAACGCTCTTCTACAAACTCCTCGAAACCCATCCCGAGGAGATGATTCCAATCATTTACACGCCCACCGTCGGCCAAGCCTGTCTCGACTACGGAGTGATTTTCCGTCGTCCGCGCGGCTTGTTCGTGACCATCCGCGAGCGCGGCCGCATTGCCGAAATCCTACGCCACTGGCCCCTAACCGATGTGCGCATGATCGTGGTCACCGATGGCGAACGCATTCTCGGCCTCGGCGATTTGGGAGTGCTCGGCATGGGAATCCCTGTTGGCAAACTGGCACTTTATACCGCATGTGCGGGTTTGCATCCGGCATACTGCCTGCCCATCACGCTCGATGTCGGAACCGACAACGAAAGCCTGCACTCAAGTCCGAGCTATCTCGGACTCAACCAGCGCCGCATCCGCGGTGAGGAATACGACGCGTTCATCGATGAGTTCGTGACCGCCGTGAAGCAGGTATTCCCCAAAGCGTTGCTGCAATGGGAGGACTTCGGCAACAGCAACGCCTTCCGCCTTCTACAACACCACCAAAAAGAGATCTGCAGTTTTAACGACGATATCCAAGGCACTGCGGCCGTAGCATTGGCTGGATTGATCGCAGCCCTGCGCGAAACCGGCAAATCGCTCACGGAGCAGAAGTTGCTCTTCCTCGGTGCGGGCGAGGCAGGCACCGGCATCGCCGATCTATTCAGCGTCGCTGCAAACGAAGCCGGACTAACAGAAATCGAGGCGCGTCAACGCTGCTGGTTCGTCGATTCCCAGGGACTCGTTGTGCGCAGCCGACTTTCCACGATCGCTCATCACAAGATGGCCTATGCCCATGATCATCCGCCGCTTACCACGCTGGCCGAAGCCATTGAACTCCTCCGTCCCACAGCGCTGATCGGTGTTTCCGGCACGCCCGACAAGTTCACTCCTGAAATCATCGCCCGCATGGCGGAAATCAATGAACGCCCAGTGATCTTTGCACTTTCTAACCCCACGTCCAAAGCCGAGTGCACCGCAGAAGTCGCCTATCGCTCATCCGGTGGGCGCGCTATTTTCGCCAGCGGCAGCCCCTTTGCAACAGTGGAATACGAAGGCCGCACTTTCGTCCCTGGCCAGGGCAACAACGTCTACATCTTCCCTGGAGTAGGACTTGGCGCCTTGGTTGTCGAAGCTAGGGAAGTCTCGGAACGCATGTTCCTCATCGCCGCGCGGACCTTGGCAGACCTTGTCACGCCGGAAGATCTCGCACTTGGCCGGATCTATCCGTCGCTAACCCGTATCCGCGAGGTTTCCGTAACCATCGCCATCGCCGTTGCGAAGGAGGCGATTCACTCGGGACTGGCCGCCATCGCCCTGTCCGATGACGAAGTAGAGGCCGCCGTAAGGAAATGCCTGTTTGTACCGGCCTATCGGTCGTATCTATAACAATCAAGCATGGGCTCCATGCGCTGGGACTCAGAAAACGGGAATTCTATCATCTTGCCTGCGGGCTTGTGATTCATCGGGCAACCTTCAGAATACGAACGGCAATCCCACCATACCCATGACCATTCGTTCCC
>CAYRLT010000438.1:0-3108 GCA_964425095.1 uncultured Luteolibacter sp. | reverse complement strand
TACCCGGATGCTTCCAAGAATGTCTTCCTGCCCTTCGCCCTCTATGACCGCGCCACCTGCCACTATGCGCAAGAGCAAAGTGAAGAGGCCCTTGTGAAAATCAATCGGATCATCAACGAGTTCCAAAGCTCCAATGTGATCGAGCAAGCCCACAATCTCAAAGGCAACGTCGAACAAAACCTCAAAGATCCCGAAGCCGCTGAAAAATCTTACCTCGCGGCCCTCGATATCGCCGAAAAACGCCGGAACCGTTCGGTCGCCGGCGAATCGCTCTTCTCCTTGGTCGCCTTGATCGGTGAAAAAACAGGCAAAGTGGAAAATCCCCGCTTCAAAGAGGCGGTGACTTATGCCGATAAATTCTGGAAAGATTACGCCGAAGATTCGCCCTACAAGACCCGTGTCGCGGTGGCCCAAGTTCCCGCCTTCAATGCCGCCGGCCGGGGTGAGGAGGCGCTTGAACGCCTGCACGACGTGATCGTTGAAATGGCCAAGGATCCGGAGGCTCAGGGACTTGAGGCCTTGATCAATTCCTACACGGCCGCCTACCTCGAAAAACACACCCCCGAGGAGCTCAAGGAACACTTCTTTAATTTCGAAGGAATCCGGGCCAAAGACCTAGCCGCCCGCGCCCTGCTGCGCGTCGCCGTGATCGGCGTGTTCGAGGGCATTGCCAAAAACGCGGAGGACGAAGCACGCAAACGCGCCGCCGCCGCCATGATCAAAGTGCTGTTCCAGCAATTGAAAGCCGATTTCGTCGTCAAAGATCTCACCAACTTCATCCTCGTGAAAGTCGGCGATTTCCTCCGGAACAACACGGCCACACCGCGCGAAGCCCTGGCATACTACGACGAAGCTCTCAGCCGCCAGGATCAATCCTACCGCTTCCCCGCTCTGTTAGGCCGCGCCGATGTCTACGGCCGCTCCGCCCTCCCTGCCGATATCGACAAGGGCATCGAGGATTTCATCCGTGTCTATACCGACTCGCAGGAAAAAGCCGAAAAGGAATTCTCACTCTATCGGATCATCGAGCTGCACATGGCCAAGAAGGATTACGCCAAAGCGGCGGAGCAAGCCGCGATCTATCTCGACCGTGAGAAAAGCGGGTTCTCCAAATTCTCGCCTCAAATCGGCTTGTTGTTGGCGAAGTCCTATGAGGAGCGCAATCAACTCGACGATGCCCTCGCCATGTATCTCAAGGTCTGGTCCGCCCACATGGGAAATATCCAGATTTCCGCGCCGGCGATGTTGAGTTGGATGAAACTCTTATGGGACCGCAATAAACCCGCAGCGAACCCAGCGAACCCAGCGGACCCAGCCAACGCCGCCGACCGCCAAGGCGCCTACAATGGCGGTGCAAACTTCATTCAGCTCACCAGCCGCTTCAAGGACAAGATGACCGAGGGTGATCGCGAACTCTGGCAGGAAGTCGAAAAACTCGTCCAACAATACGAGGCCGACCCCAACGTCAAATCGCTGGAAGAGCTCAGACTCGAAAAAGAAAAAGCCAAGAAGAAGTGATGCCATTCCTGCCTCCGATGCGAACCCCTACCGGACCCGATCCTATGAAAATTCTCTCTCTCGCCGCCCTCTTCTCCGCCTTCGTTTTCACCGCTGCCGCTCAGGAAAATATTTTCCTGGCTCACGTGCTGCTGATTGAAAAAGAAAACGGCGCCCGCAAAGAAGCCTGGCTGGTCGCCGCCACCAAAACTCAAATCCGCTACCGCGAAACCGAACTCGCGGCTGACACCATAGATGCCAGAATCAGCGATTTCCGCTCCATCTACATCTACGAGCCACGCGAGTATGCCACCGCGATGGATCTCTATCAGGCCAGAAAATACAAAGAGGCCAAGGAGATGTTCGGCTCTGTGAAGGCACGCTACAAGCCGATCCTGCCCATGGAAAACAGCCCGGCCGCTCTTGCCACATTTTATGAAATGGAGTGCCTGCGCAAACTGGGTGATCTCGATGGCCTCGCCGCAGCCCTCCAAACTTTTATTAAAGAACCACTGACACGGGAAACCCAACTCCGCCAATTGGACCTCTATGTCCTGTGGGATGCCGTAAAGACCAAAAGCTGGGACCCCCTCGAAACACTTGCAAAAGAACGTGCCGAAACACCTCTTCCCGGAGATCAACGGGCACAAGTGGCGTATTGCCATGGCTTGGCTCTCGAAGGATTGAATCGGCCGCTGGAAGCATTGCTCCCATACCAGACGGCCCTCACGGCCGATGCCGGTGCTTCGGAGGAGATCGCGCGACAAGCCGCGCTTCGCATACTCGCCATTTTTTATGCCGATCCTGAAGTCAAAAATGCCATCAAGGTTTGGGGCACTGATAACGAAAACAAAAACAGCAGGGGCCATTCAGATTTGAAGGAAGCCGCCGCTGTAACCAAGTTATTCGAGATGTCACTTGGTGCCGGCACCGCACTTCCTGCAGAATACAAAACTTTCCTTAAATACTTGGAGAAAGCCGAGAACTAAGGCGATCCGCGCTATTAGGCGCGCCATGGCTCCGGGAATTGACATCAGGCCGCAAAATCGGCTATAGGTCCGATGTCCTCCCCGGACTCCCCCCATGTTCCAGATTCCAAGTCCCCCCAGACGGAAGTCATGGATGGCCATATCGGCATCGATGGCGATATTATCGATCAGTCCCTCCTACGCCGAGGACTTCACCCTGATGGTGACCAATCCCAACCCACTCGGGCTCGGCGAATTCGTCCCGTCTGATACGGATCTCGATTTAGGAATCGAGGGCAAATTCAAGGGCGATTTGAGTTACGGCCTCGGAATCTACTCGGCTTACAACTCGAATTTTTTTCAAACGGAAGACAACGAGGAAAGCGAACTCACCACCAGCTTGGTGCCGTGGCTTCATTACACTTCAGATCCGGAAGGCGGCGCAATGATCTCAGTGGTCGCCAATTACGCGCCGTCTTGGAATACCTATCTTGAAAACTCCGATCTCAACGCCTTTGACCAAGCCGGTAACATCACCCTCTCGTTTACAGGCGGGAAATCCCACCTTGATGTGTTTGCCCGCTACGCTGAGATTTCCGCCACTGATCGCCTGACCGGGGCATTTGTCCAAGGTGCGATCATG
>CAYRLT010000437.1:0-2257 GCA_964425095.1 uncultured Luteolibacter sp. | reverse complement strand
TCCGGGTTTAGTGTGGGATTTTTCATTGAACGAACTCGGGGTAGAGGTTGAGGCGGCCTAAGTGGAATAGCACGTCGCGCTTGAAACGTTCGCGGTTGCGATAGCCACAGGCTTTCTGGATGAGATGCTGAATGCGGCTGTTGACACCTTCAGCAAGGGCATTACTGAGATGATGACGAAAGAACGTAACGATGTTGGCCCAGTGCTTCTTAAAGAGCCGCACCACCGCCTTGACCGGTTCCAGACGCGTAGCTATGGCTTCCCGGCACCAATCATGAAAGAAACTCTGCGCCTCGGCTTCATCCGCACAAGCCCAGAAAGAGCGGAACAACTCTTTCACCTTCCAAGCTCTGGCCGTTTTGGTAGCCATTGCGCGCAGTTCCCGAAATCGGCCCACCCACTTGCGCGGCACGTTTTCAAGGCCATAGAGCCAGAGCTGGCGTGTTCCTTTCAGTGTATCTTTACCAGCAAGGTCAAGTTGAAAGTGCTCGCTACGGCGAACCTCATCCACAGCCTTGTTCATATAACGGGCCATCATTGCTGTCCAAGATAATTCCCATTGAGGGGATTGGGTAGTACATTTCTTTGGTTTTTCATGTATTGGACGGGTTTTTCATTTCAGGTCTCCGTAGATGCTGTCCAAGGTTTCAAATAGGCAGAACCAGTTGTTCGGATGTTGGTTCATGGATCGGCACACCGTATGGATCGTCGAGCCACGCCCACAAATCACGGTAAGTTAGCAGGTTAAACCTCAGCATTGCGGCCAGATTCGACAGGCTCCATGCCCAGGAGGACTTTAATTGCAGAAACTTCAACAGCAGCATGGCGATCAGTGCTGTCCAAATCTGCGTCTTGACGGCGTTTTCGCTGGTGCCCACGAATGTTTTGATCCTGAGGCTTTGTTTCAGTGCTTTGAAAAACAATTCGATCTGCCAACGGAACCGATAGACACGGGCGAGCGTCCCGGCCGCCAGGCGCCACTCATTGGTCAGCAGGATGATTTCCCATTGTTGCTTCTCATCCCAAACGGTGATGCGCCGCAACTTCCCCGGACACGCCGCCGCCGCCGTGCCCGTCAGCCGAATCCATTCCTCCCGTTGTACCCCGCTCTCGCCCCCGGGGATCGTGTGAATCACCTCATACTGCGCATTGCTTTTCATCCGCGTGACAAAGAAGACGCTCTGTTCAGTCCAACGACCGAACAGGGCGTAATCGGTGTAGGCTCGATCCATGGCCACGATCGTCCCCGGATCGAACGTAAGCCCTTGCGCCACGCGCACTTCATGCGTTCGGCCTTCCGTTACCAACGCCCAACACGGCAGGCACCCGCGCTCCTGCAACTGCATGTGCAGTTTGATCGCTCCCTTCGTGCGCCGGAAGCGTGCCCAATCAAACATCTCCAGGCAGAGGTCAATCACGGTCGCGTCCAGAATCCGCAGGGGATTCTTGAAGCTAAACGTCCGCTTTCGCCCGGCTGCCAAATCCTGGCAGTGCCCCAGCATCTGTTCAAAGACGCGCTGGTACAGTTCCCACGGCCGATGTTCATTGGCATACGCCAGCGTCGAGCGTTTCGGCGCCGCTTTCAGCCCCAAATGGACCATCTTGCCCAACGCCGTGGCCAAGCCTCCACAGATCTCCCGCAACGAATGCGCGGAACCCAGCTGGCAGAAGAGCATGCCCACGAACTGATCCCAGCAACGGAAGCCCTTCGCCCCTCGTTCCGCATCCAGGTCCCTCACCGCTGCCCCAAACCCGTGCCGATCAATCAAATTAAGGACTTGCGCAAAACAGCTTGCAACCTTTACCATGGCCTTCCTCCGGTTCGCGTGTTAGGCGGCTTGTCACAGCCGCTCGGTCGTTTTGTTGTCTCGACCATCCTAAACCGAACCGGAGTTTTTACCAACTTTTCAAAAACTTATTTTGGACAAGTGTGACTGAAAATGATAAAATCATGGCCGATGAAATTGTCGTTAGCATTGTCATCTGCACCTATAACCGCAAATCTGATTTGATTGAATGTTTGCAATCATTGCATATTTTGCGGAATGTGGCCTTTGAAGTTATTGTGGTGGATAATCATTCCAATGACAACACTATTGGAACTGTATCGGAACAATTTCCCGCGACAAGAATTGTCGCTAATCCCGCAAACTATGGCACGTCACGAGCACGCAACCAGGGAATCAAAATAGCCCGTGGCAATTATGTATGGTTTCTCGATAGCGATACTGTCATTACCCATCCTTTTGTGTTGTGT
>CAYRLT010000436.1:0-16252 GCA_964425095.1 uncultured Luteolibacter sp. | reverse complement strand
GGCGCGCGATATATCGGCCGCGCAGCCGGATTTTGACCCCAACGCCCCCGTGGCAACATGGCTTTACCATGAGCGGGTTTGGCAGCAATGGGAAGTGCCGCAGTGGAGATTATTCAGCTTAGTTTTCCACACCGATCCTCCTAACACCCACGCCGGAGTCTGGGCCTCAATGGATTCGACCACCGCCGCGTGGTCCAGCACACTGGCCCGCTTGTCGAGTGCGGACAATCCGCATTGGTGCGAAAGCAGATGGGAAAACCGCGCGTCCGCCACCGGAAATCGCGGCCAAACCTCGCGCACCAAGGTTTCCTCATTCAGTCCACGGCTGGCCAAAGCCAGCAACAACGTGGCCGTCGCCGGAACCTTGGTCGCGGAATAAACCGGCACCATCGTGTCGCATGTCCATTCCCGCTTTTGTTCACGCTCGCACCAGCCATGCCCATGAGAAATCAACTCCGCTCCATCCCACCAAATGCTCACCGAAGCACCAAGCTCGCCCCGATCGCGAAAATTTCGCTCGAACACTTCGACTACCTTACCCAAGGCCGAGGGACTAACCGCCATGCGGTGGTGTGTTCGATACCGGCCCGTCAGGCAATTCCGAAATCCCATCCAGTAGAGATTCTTTCTCATGCCGGCCAATCCGGCTCGACGACCATTCGTCAATCAAACGGAAAGCCACCGCCAGCAAGGTGGGCCCAAGAAACACCCCCACCAAGCCAAACGCCAGTGCGCCGCCGATCACACCACAGAAAATCAGCGCGAATGGCATCTTGCTGCCCTGACTGATCAGATACGGCCGCAAAATATTATCCACACTGCTGATGCCGAGCAAACCCCACAGCAACATAAAAATCCCATATCCCGTCTCGTCTTGAGCGAACAACCAAAATGACGCGGGCAACCAAATCAGCGGCGGACCGAATGGCACGACCGCGAAAAAAAACGTCAGCACCGAGAGCAGCACTGCCCCCGGCACCCCGGCAATCCAAAAACCAACGCCCGCCACCAGCGCTTGGACAATCGCCGTGCCCAGAATCCCGTAAATCACTCCCCGCACCGTATCCCCCGCCACTTTGATCAAATGCCGACCACGCCCGCCTGCCAAACGCTCCACCGCCACCGCCAGCCGATCCGAAAGCTCCGGCGCATCGCGCAGCAAGAAAAACGCGAGAAACGCACTGATTAAAACCTGGGTTACCCCCTGCCCCACCGCCTTGGCCGCCGAGAGCAACCAGATTTTTGCCCATGACAGAAACTTACCCAGCAAAACCACGATGTGTGGCGATTCGTCCTTACGCTCGTCATCCACCACCCCAATCGCCGCACCATCAATCACCGGTGGCGCTTGACCTTCCCCGACCACGCCGCCCGCAGCCTCCGTCACGATCTTCGCCCGCGGCGGGTTCGTATCCTGCTTATCCGGCGGACTCGTCACCTGCTTGTCAATCTGCTCAAACCAGCGTTTCCGATCCTCCGCAAATGCGGTCCAATACCCCTCAATCTCATCGCCGACCACCGGCATCCGAGACACCCAGGCAGGTGGCTGCTCGGGTGCATCCATAAACCAATTCCGCGTGGCCAAAGCCAAATCCTTGCCATCCTGCGCCAAACTCACCCCGATCAGCACCACAGGGCCCGCAAACACCAGCGCAACCGTCAATGTTACCAAACAAGCCGCCAAGGTCCGCGATCCGCGAAACCAACGCGTGAACGTGCGCTGGAGCGGATGCAACGAATACGCCAGAATGATCGCCCACATCAGCGCCGTCATGAATGGCCGCAACACGAAAAAACACCCGCCCAGCAACAACAACAAGGCCAACCCGCCCAGCAAAGGCTCAGCCCGTGAATATCTTTTCTTAGGTTCGTTCTCCATCCGATGTGCAAATGCTATCCACTTTTTCCAACGAACGCCAATCCGTTTCCGCAGGATTTTATTCCCCGTCGCCCGCCATTCAGTTTCGGGAAGAATTGATTTGGATCGCAAATCGCTTTTGGTAGGCTGCCCTTATGAAACCCTTGGATGAGGCGGCATGGCCACACTTGGTCCGGCCGGGTAGCCGGATTTTCATTGGCGGCGGAGCATCGGTGCCCTTCGCACTGGTGCATTCGATGTTGCGGCAGGCTGACCATTTCAAGGATATCGAACTCGTCCACATCCACGGCCTCGGTGAAACACCGTGGATCGATCCCAAATACGCCGATGTCCTGCGCACGAATTCATTTTTTCTAACACCCGCCCTGCGTGAGGCGGTGGAACGCGGGCAAGCGGACTACACCCCATGTCCGATGTCCGAGGTGGCCTCGCTTTTTGAAAATGGTCCGTTGCCATTAGATGTCGCATTGATCCAAGTCAGCCCGCCCGATGCCGATGGCTGGTGCTCGCTCGGTGTGAGTGTGGATGTGGTGAAACCCGCCGCACGCTTGGCCCGAACGGTGATCGCGCAAATCAATCCCGAGATACCTCGAACCTGCGGCGACACCCGGATTTCCACCCGCCAAATCAATTTTTTCATCGAACACAGCGCCGCTCTGCCAGAATTGCCAAGAGCGATTTTAGACAAGCGCCACGAACGGATCGGCCGCTACGCGGCGCAACTCATCGACGACGGATCAACCATCCAGATCGGTCTTGGAAACACCCCGGAAGCCGTGGCACAAGCGTTGATCAAACATCAGCATCTCGGAATTCACACCGGTTTGTTCAATGACGCCTTGATGGAACTCATCCGCTGCGGGGCCGTTGACTCGTCACAAAAAAATCTCTATCCGGGAAAAATCATCGGCAGCCACGTGATGGGAAGCCGCAAGCTCTATCAGTTCGTCGAGGACAACACCGATATCGAATTGCATCCCAGCGATTGGGTAAACGATCCGGGCCGCATCGCACGGAACGACCGCATGGTCGCGATCAACGGCGCACGTGAAATCGATCTAACTGGTCAAGTTGTGCGCGATTCGAGCGGCCATCAGTTTTACGGCGGTATCGGAGCATTGCAGGATTTCATCCGCGGTGCGGGCCGCAGCAAGGACGGGCGGCCGATCATCGCCCTCACTTCCACCACCGATGATGGCGCGCGTTCGCGGATCGTCGCAGGACTGGAAGAAGGCAGCGGTGTCTGCACCGGGCGCGGCGACGTTCATTACGTGGTCACTGAATTCGGTGTGGCCAGTCTTCACGGTCGCAGCATCCGCGAGCGGGTCGCTAGGCTGGTAGAGATCGCCCACCCGGATCACCGCGAGAAGCTGCTAGCCGGGGCGCTGGCTCGCGGTTGGTTGCCGAAGTTTTTCACGATGCCAGCCACCCAACCCGAATTTGCAGAAGGTGGAGTGGAAAGCTCATGGGTGCAATTTCAGGATCTACGCTTCTTGGTGCGGCCACTCCATCCGAGCGACATGCGGTCTTTGCAGGAGTTTTTCTATTCCCACGATGAGCAAACCGTCCGCCTGCGCTATGGCTACCAGCGAGACAGCATGAGCGGCGAGTCCGCCTACAAACTCGCCGCAGTGGACCAACGCAAGGATCTAGCTCTCGGCATCTTCGAGGAAATCCATGGTCGGCAAGAACTCCGCGCCATCGCCAGGTATTATCTGGAGGAAGACGGAAAACGCGCCGAAGTCGCGTTTGTCGTGCATGAAGCCACCCGTCACCTAGGTATGGCCGGATATTTGTTAGGCGAGCTTGCGCAAATTGCAAAATTTCGTGGAATAACACATTTCTGGGCGAGCGTGTTGCAAGATAACCGCGCCATGGCCGGATTATTCCTTGCCGCAGGCGGTGCGGAAGCGAAATCATCGCCGGATGATGAACGCATATTTGAAATGCCCGTGGAAAAAATCCTGCGCACCCGGAAGAAATTTCTCGAACGCAAACATATCCAACGCCTCGAACGATGAGCGCTGAGAAACGAACGATCGGCATCCATTTTGATGCGGCATATGAAAAACACGACACCGGCCCGCATCATCCGGAGTCGGCGGAACGCTACCGGGTGCTGGAGTCGGCATTGCAAGAGCTGCCCAAAAGTTTCCTGAGACTGCCCGGCCGCCGCGCTGCGGTTTCCGAAATCTTGCTGGCCCACGAACATTATTATCATGATCTGGTCTATCGGGATGTGGAATCATTCGCACACCAACTGCGCACGGGCGACACGGCAATCTGTGAAGAAAGTTATGATGTCGCCTTGGAAGCGAGCGGTGCCGTTCTATCAGCCATCGATGCCGTGATGGCTGGCACGGTTTCCTCAGCCTTCTGCGCAGTGAGACCGCCCGGCCACCACGCCACGGCGACCCGCGGCATGGGGTTCTGCATTTTCAACCATGTCGCCATCGCCGCGCGCTACCTCCAAAAAAAGCATGGTCTGCAACGTGTAGCGATCATCGATTGGGACGTGCATCACGGTAACGGCACCGAAGCGATCTTCATCGAAGATCCCTCCGTATTCTACCTATCCCTCCACGAGAATAATATCTATCCGCACACCGGTCCCGCCACCGAAAGAGGACAAGGCAAGGGCCTCGGCGCAAACCTGAACATTCCCCTGCCCGGCGCTTCGGATGGCATCCTCGCGCTTGAAGCATGGGATGCACAAATCACCCCGGCCATCGATGCGTTTCAACCGGAGTTCCTGCTGATTTCAGCCGGCTTCGATGCGCGCATCAACGATCCGATCGGCGGCCTGCACTGGTCCGATGCCACCTTCGCCGCAATGACCCGCCGTTGCGTCGACCTTGCTGAAATATGGTGCGGCGGAAAAATCGTCTCCGTGCTCGAAGGCGGCTACAATCCCGCGGGCCTCGCCTCGGCGGCCCTGGCACATGTGAATGCTCTTGTTTGAAACACCTCCGCTCAATCCGCCATGCCCCGGGCATAGACATCATGCTCGGTGAAAACGATCACCATCGGCCGACAGCACACCTCGCAATCATAATCCACCTCCGCAGGCATCTCATCCGGATGCGGCACGGCGACTTCAAAGACCTCAAAACACGTCGGGCAAGTGACTTCAGCAAGTTCCATGACGTGAGAATTGCACGGCATCCGAGGGATTTCCAGCCTCACTTCACCTGCAAGCTGAGACGGGATTTTCCTGTGGGATCCTTGGCGGCATCCACCACCCAATTGACGGTGAATCCCTCGTGAAGCGGCGCGGGCGTGTCATTCCACAAAGTGAACGCCGAACCCTCCGTCGCGGCGAACCGGAGTTTCTTGCCATTATAGTAATTGATTTCGGCCTCGGCATTCGCAATGCCCGGGCCGTTGATCTCCTTGGAAGTCACGTCCACGCGATCGGTGAAATTTTGCTTGAGCCGCTTTCCATCCGTCCATTTCAGATCCAAGTGGTCGTCTTTGATCCTTTTTTCGAAGATTTTCAGCGCCATCCGGCCTTCTTTTTCCACCTCGGCATAAACATTCGGAACCTTCACGCGAACGGTGAAACGAAGCGGGGCTTTCGTCAGAGTCCCCGTGTCGGTGATGCGACCACCGATGAAAACATCCCCTCTTTCTTGTTCGATGATCACTTCAAAAGCGGCGTCTCCAGTGACCTTACCATGAAAGGTGATTTTTCCGAGCTTATCGGTAGCCGGGTCGGTGGACTCCAACGAGCCCTTCTTGATTTTTTTGAGCCGGGTCTCCCCGTTGGGCAGGATTTCCTCAACCACGAAGGAGACCGCGATTTTAGTCGCCTCTCCCATAGGCTCGCCCTTGGGATTCATCAGGGTGAGATAAGCCACCCCATTGGTGTCGACACTGAACTGGCAGTCCCGATTTTCAAACACCGCGAAATATCCGATCCAAGGTTGCTTTTTCAGAATTGGAAGCTCTGCGGACGCACGTTCAAAACCGTTAGAAATGAGAAAAAAGGCAGCCATAAAGACCACCAACCATGGTTGATGTTTCATGGCACCATGATGGCTAACATTTTAACCGATACCAGAAAAAAATAAGATTATCATCTCACAGATACTCCGATAGACTATCCACCGTCTCGCGGTCTAGCCGCCGGACCAATGCAATAATCAGCGTGATCATATTGAGGTAGTCGTTCAAATCAATGATCGAATTGTGCGAATGAATGTAACGCGCCGGGACGCCTAGCACAATGCAGGGCACTCCGTTGTTAGCGAGATGGAACGACCCGGCATCCGTGCCACCGCTCCGCCGCACCGTCACCTGATGTGGAATCCCCTCGGCCCGCGCGACATCGATTGCCAGCCCCGCCAAGCGCGGATTGGCGATCGCCGACGGATCAAACAAACGGATCTGCACACCTCCACCGAGCCGACCCTGACAATCCGCCCGGGAGAATCCCGGAGTATCGTCGGCCGGCGGACCTTCAAGGATGATGGCGACGTCCGGATTGGAAAATGCAGCGGCGGTTTTCGCACCACGCAGGCCGACTTCTTCCTGCACGGTGCCGCAAAGAATCAGCCGGTTAGGAAGTGTGGATTGAGCCAGGATTTGTCCGGCTTGAATCACCCCGGCCATGCCCACCCGGTTATCGAAGGCCTTTGCCATGAAATAATCCTCCCGCGCCATCGGCGTGAACATGGAACTCGGCGCGATCGGATCCCCCAGCGAAATCCCCAAATCATCCGTGACATCACGCCGTGAATCCGCGCCCACATCGATGAACATTTGATCGATCGTCATCACCTGCCGCCTTTGCGCCTCGGCCAGCAAATGCGGTGGCCGCGATGAAACGACACCCAAGATTTTTCCGCCGCTGCGGGTCAGGATCTCGACGCGTTGGGAAAGCAGGCTGTGCTCCCACCATCCACCCAGTGGCACAAACTGAATAAACCCATCCGTCGTGATGTTTTGCACCATGAAACCGACCTCATCCATGTGTCCGGCCACCAGAACCCGCGGCCCATCGCCAGTGGATTCACAGAATACCGAACCGTTGCGATCCGTGGACAATTCCCCGCAATCCTCCAGCTCATCCACAAAAATCGCCCGGACCTCATCCTCATGCCCCGGGACTGAATGGGCATCCGTCAATTCCTGCAACAATGAGACCGCTTTCGTGCGCATGAGCAGCACTTTGATCAAACCAGCCGCCGCTTCCAAGCGCCAACTTGGGCTGAAATATCTGTTTCGTCTTGGAAAATCCGTGCTTCCCGCACTCCGCTGCTTGCCCTCGCGGCGGGCTTGGATACGTTCGGCCAGCCCGATGTCCGATTCCTTCGTCCACCTCCATCTCCACACCGAATTCTCCCTGCTCGACGGCATGATCCGCACCGGGGACCTCGCCAAACGTGCCGCCGAACTGGGCATGCCCGCCGTGGCGATGACCGATCACGGGAACCTCTACGGAGCCATCCAGTTTCACCAAAAATGCACCAAAGCAGGCATTAAACCGATCTTCGGCTGCGAAATCTACCTCGCTCCACAATCCATGGAGGACAAAAAAGACCTCGTCGGCCGCAAGCGCGCCACCCACATGACCTTGCTCGCCGAGACGAACGAAGGCTGGAACAATCTCTCGAAACTCGTCTCGAAAGGGCACCTAGAAGGCTCCTACTACGGGAAACCCCGCGTCGATCGCGCCGCACTGCGCCAGTATTCCAAGGGCATCATCTGCCTCACCGGCTGCATTTCCGGCCCGGTCAACGAATGGCTGCGCGCCGGCGATGAAGAAAAAGCCCGCGAAACCCTCGCCGAACTCGTGGACATCTACGGCCGCGAAAACGTCTATGTGGAAATCCACAACCACGGCCTGGAACCCCAACGCATCGTCACCCCCGGTTTGTTGAAACTCGCCGCCGAATTCGGCCTCAAACCGGTCGCTGCCAATGACGTGCATTTCCTCCACCGCGAAGATCACGAAGCCCACGACGTGATGATCTGCATCGGCACCGGCCACCTCGTCATCGACGAAAACCGCATGCGCTACACCCCGGAAGTCTATTTCAAGACAGCCGAACAAATGCGCGCCCTCTTCGCCGATATCCCCGGCGCCTGCGATGCCACCTTGGAAATCGCCGCACGTTGCAACGTCGAACTCAAACTCGATCCCACCTCGTCCGAGAAATACCCGCAATTCGAAGCGCCCGACGGATCACCCCGCGAAGAATACCTCATGCGCGTCTGCCAAGAAGGCCTGCTCAGACGTTATACGCCGGAACGCGCGGCCGAAGCGGAAATCCAGGAACGCCTGAAATACGAAGTCGATACCATCAACAGCCTCGGCTTCGCATCCTACTTCCTCATCACCGCCGATTTCATCCAATGGGCGCGTGACAATGACATCCCCGTCGGCCCCGGTCGTGGCTCGGCGGCCGGCTCGCTCGTCGCCTACGCCATGGGCATCACCGATATCTGCCCACTGCAATTCGGCCTACTTTTCGAACGTTTCCTCAACCCGGAACGCGTCAGCCCTCCCGACGTCGATATCGATTTCTGCCAATCGCGCCGACCGGAAGTCATCGCCTACGTCCGGGAAAAATACGGGAGACGCAGCGTTTCCCACATCATCACCTATGGCACCATGGGCGCGAAAAGCGTCATCCGGGATGTCGCCCGCGTGATGGGAGTGTCCTACGGCGATGCCGACCGGATCGCAAAAATGATTGAGGCAAAAACCGGCGTCACCCTCAAGGGCGAGTGGGAATCCAAACCTGAGCTCAAAGAACTCATCGAGGCCTCGTCCACCTATCAGGAACTCTGGAACTACGCGCTCAAACTCGAAGGCATCAACCGCAACGTCGGCATCCACGCCGCCGGCGTCGTCATCGGCGATCGCCCGCTCGACGAACACGTCCCTCTAACACTCGGCAACGAAGGCGAAGTCGTCACCCAATATGACATGGGCGCCATCACCGAGGTCGGCCTGCTCAAAATGGACTTCCTCGGCCTGAAAAACCTTACTGTCATCCATGAAGCGGTCGGCCACATCCGCAAACGCAAACCGGATTTCAAGATTGAAAAAGTCCGTCTCGATGACCACGCCACCTTCGATATCCTCAACCGCGGTGAGACGATGGGCGTGTTCCAGCTCGAATCCGGCGGCATGGTGGAAACCTGCCGGAAATACCAAATCGAGAAAATCGATGACATCATCGACTTATTAGCGCTCTACCGCCCGGGAGCCATGCAGTTCATCGATCAAATGATCGAGGTGAAAAAAGGCCGCAAGAAGCCCATGTTCGAACATCCATTGTTAGAGCAAGTCTGCGGAAACACCTACGGCGTCATGATCTACCAGGAGCAGGTCCAGAACGCCGCCAAGCTACTCGCTGGCTACACGCTCGGCGGAGCCGACCTATTGCGCCGCGCCATGGGCAAGAAGGACCCGAAAAAAATGGCCGAGGAGCGCGGCAAATTCGTCGCGGGCGCGGAAAAAACCAACGGCATCGGCGCGGCACTCGCCAACCAGATCTTCGAGAAAATCGAGATGTTCGCCGGTTATGGTTTCAACAAGTCGCACTCCGCCTGTTACGGGCACATCTCGTATTGGACAGCCTATCTGAAAGCGAACCATCCGGTCGAATTCATGTCGGCGCTGCTCTCCAACGAGGTTCACAACACCGATAAAATCAGCGTCTTCGTTTCCGAGTGCCACCGCATGGGCATCGAAATCCTGCCGCCCGACCTCAATGCCTCGCAACTCCGCTTCGCCCCGGAAATCACTCTCAACGGCGCCAAAGGCATCCGCTACGGGCTGGCCGCCATCAAAAACTGCGGCGAGGGAGCCATGGCCGCCGCCATTCAAGATCGCGAGGCCAACGGCAAATTCTCCTCGATCGAAGATTTCTCCACCCGCCTCGATTCCAAAGTCGTCAACAAACGCATCCTCGAAAACCTCGTCAAAGCCGGTGCCCTCGATTGGACCGGAGAGACCCGCGCCGGCATGTTCGGCCGCCTCGAACAAGTCGTCGCCTCCGCCTCGTCCGCCCAAAAAGACAAAGCCTCCGGCCAAGTCTCGCTCTTCGATGCCATGGAATTCGCCCCGCCCACTCCGGCCGCGAGATCCAGCGCGAATGAAAATTTCGTCGAGGAATGGAGCAAGGACGACCGCCTCGCTCACGAGAAAGAATTGTTAGGATTCTACGTCACCGGCCACCCGCTCGACAAATTCCGCAGCGTGATCGACTCCGATAAATACCGCCGCCTCGGCCTGATCGACGACATCGAAGTTTTAAACCCACGCGATCGTTTCCCCTTCGCCGGCATGGTCCGCTCGCTCGATGCCAAGATCACCAAGACCGGCAAACCCTTCGGCGTGCTCGTGCTCGAAGACTTCACCGGCAGTTCGGAAATCATGCTCTGGGGTGAGACCTTCACCCCCGCCCGCGATGCCGGCCTGATCGAACCCGGGAAAATCATCCGCCTCAAGTGCGCCATCCAGTTGGACGATCGCACCGGCGGCCGCCGTCTAACCGGCTATGAACTCGCCGAACTGAAAGCCAAACGCGGATCCGCCAATGGCAATGCAAATGGCCCGCTCGAATTGATGCTCTGGACCACGCGTCACTGCGAGTTCGACCTTCTGGAAATCAAAAACGCCCTCGCCAAACACCCCGGCACAACCCCCGTCCTTCTGCATTTCCAAAACAGCGCCGGCCGCCGTGTCACCGTCGCCGCTAACGAATCCTTCAGCGTTAAACGCTGCGAAGCCCTGGAATCCGCCCTCGGTCGTTGGATCGAGGATTGAGGTTTCTTCGGGAGACACAAGACTTCGAGACATAAGACACAAGACAAGATTTTACGTCCTATTGGACGCAAAGAGGCGCATACGAAACAGCGATACACCTCAAGGAGCGGCGGAACATGTCCGCCGATGACCATGAAATGCCAATGAGATGAGAGAAACTCTTTCCATTGGCCTCATCATGGGCAGGGCGAACACGTTTCGCCCCTCCATGCCAGCGCTCCATGGTGCATGATGCATTACTTCAAATGAATCAACTCGGGGGTGGAAGTCGATGCGCGGATGGTCTCGATCGCACTACGCACGTCCACGGCTTTTTGCTTGCTGAGATTGGCTGGGAAATTGGCTTCGCCGGCATCGAATGCCTGCGCGGTTTTCTCCAATTGGGGGATGAATGATTGAGCGTGACTGCCGTAAGTGAGAAGGAGTTCAATGAGTTTGAGAACGCGCTTTTCGCTGCCCCACTTGTTCTGGTTGCCGATGTAATCCACACAGACGGCCATGCCTTCCGCGACGTGGTGTTTAACGAAAAGTTCGAGTCCGGCGATGCGGATGCCGTCAGCGAACATTTCACCGCTGGGGGACGGCGTGACGATTGCATCGTGGATGGCGGGGAAGATGGGTTTGAGTTCATCAAAGCTGAGCTTCTGATAGATGGAAGCAATATCGCCGCGTGCGCGGCCGTCTTGGTTTTGGAGACCGGCAACAATCGCCTTCCGCAGCAGGTCACGATCCACACCATCGAGAGAGTTTTTCAGCATGATGCCGAAGACGGATGCGCAAAGGAAGCGTTGCTCCATGCCGCGTGGATCGAATTTTGTCGGGCCTTGAGTGAGGCGCTCCAGAAGAATCGGCAGCGTTGACATGGCAGGCGCTCCGATGTGCGAGAGGGTTTCCGCGGATTTGATACGCAGCCAAATGTCGTCGTGACCTAACAGATCCGTGAGCTTCGGCACGGCGGGAGCTGCGGCGGCTTTAAGAAGGATAAGCGTTTCGCAGGCACCATAGCGGGCGTAGAGCTTGGGGGATTCGAGCATGGTGACCAATGCGGCAAGGGGTTTGTCTCCCTTGCGGCGGGCGATAGCCAAGGAGGCGCGTTCGCGGACGGTGGGTGACCAACTACCGAGCTTCACTAACAAATCATCCGGGGTGAATGCGTCGTAGGCGCTGTTGCATCGTTGTTCGACCAACCGCGGCCATCGAGGATGAGTGACTGTGCGGTGTCGGAGTCGATTTGCGGGGCGAGCTTGGGCTCCTTACCGGTGAGAAGGATTTTTTTCAGCGGCATGGCGTATGCGAGTAGGTATCCGCCGGTGGCATCCCAACCGCCGTATTTGTCGCCATTCGCTTCGGGCGGTCCCGGATGCGTGAAACGGAAGTCCCAGCTGCGGGTGAGATCGTAATACCATGCGCCGAATTCACTCATCCATGCGCCGGTGGCGGTGGATCCGGAGAGGTTGACCCCGGGCATCGCCCAGAGCATGTTCGTGAAATTCCCGCAGTGGCCGGTATCGCGTTCCGGACCGTGAGAGGCCACGCTCATGCGGGAAAAGAATTCCGCGCCATCTTTTTCACCGAGCATATTGAACATCACGGCGGCCATGCCGCACTTGCCGTTGTCTTCGTGAGTTTGCGTCCATGGAGCGTGATCGCCGTAGGGCACGGCACCTTTGCCGATGTAGAAGCGGAGGAGTTTGGAGCTGCGGTCGATGGCGAGATCGACTGCGGGATCCTTGAGTCCGGCTTTGCGGGCCATGATAAGAGAAATCGTAAGAGGAACACCGGGTGCATTCATCATTCCATACCCCGACAGATTTCCGCTGGGCAGTGCGTAGCGGTGACCCCACGAACCGACGCGGCTTTGGCCTTTGGCAGCTTCGAGGGCAAGGCGGTGCATGCCGGAGGTGAATGCATCATCGCCGGTGGAGAGTTTGTATTCTGCAAGAAGCATGATGACGTAGGCATTCCACCAGGTTTGAAATCCGTCGGTGGAATAACTGTTAGCCCATTCCGCTTCACGGCGGACGAGAGGTAGGTATTCCGCATTGCCGCTGGCGAGCAGGGCGAGGGCGTTTAGCGAGCGGCCGATGGCGTTCTGGGATTTCGGATAGGCGGGATCCTGCATGCGGGTTGCAAGCGCCTTGCAGCCGAGTTCAAGAATTTTGGTGGACTTCGGGCTGTTGTAGGGAGCAAGGGTGGCGTAGTTGCCGAGAACCGGGAGTTTGATCACCACCTCCTCGGTTTTGCCGTTACGCCAGCGGGTGACTGCTAGATCGCCCGATTTCGCCTCCGCGGCGGTGAGCGCCTTGCCGAAGGCGGGGCGCGGATCGGAGGAGAAAGGTTTGCCGGAGAGGCCGAGGATGACGTCGCCGGGTTGGAGAACGCTATCCGCCGGAGAACCCTCGTCCACCTTGGTGATGGCGATCTGACGGGCTTCGGAGGTTTCGAGGCGATTGCTATACAGCCACCCCCGGGCACCAGTGGCACCGAGGTTCCAATCATGCTTGGCTTCCGCCGGGATTTTCTCACCTTTGGTGAAATCCGGGTTGGGTATGGACTGACGAGGACCGGCAAGGCAATCGCAGATCATCACGCCGACAAGCGCCGGAATAAGCGCTAGAAAATTCAGTTTGTGTCGTGGGTCACGGGCAGACATATCAGAATCTAATGGATTTCGCATGATATTAAGATGCATGATTTTTGGGCTCATTGAAAAGTGATGCTACTTGGTGCCCGGCGGCTGCCATGGAGTCGCACCGCCGCGTTGGATATGTTGACCGAGCGCGGCGGAGAGCTCATTGAGGGTTTTTTGATTCTTTGTGGCAAGGTTATCCTGTTCGCGGGGATCGGCCTTGAGGTTGTAAAGTTCAAGCGGGCTGAACGGATCGTTTTGCATGAGTTTCCAATCACCGCGGATCAAAGCCTCGTAGCTTTTGCCGCCATACTGTTGGCCACCTTCGCGCCGGACGAAGTAAAGATCGCGCGGTGACGGGATCGCGCCACCACGCAAAACCGGGACGAGGCTCACGGCATCCAGATCGGTCGGGCGTGGCGCGCCGGCGCATTCGAGGAAGGTGGGAAACAGGTCAAATACGAGGCCGGCGTAGTCGCTGCGGCCACCGGGTTTGATTTGCGCGGGCCAACGCACCATGAATGGCACACGAAGGCCGCCGTCGTAGTGATCCTGTTTTCCGCCGCGCCATGGGTCGTTGTTCTGCCCGTGCGGAAGCGAGCCGCCGTTATCAGAACTGAAGATCACGATCGTGTTCTCCGCCAACCCGGTTTCGGCAAGCGCGTCCAGCACGCGGCCGATGCCGTGGTCGAGGTGCTCGATAAACGCGACATTCGCGGCGCGTTCCTTGGGGAGATCCGGAGCTCGCCCCCTGACCTTGGCAAGCCACTCGGCGGGAGGCTCGATCGGGTAATGTGGGGCGTTGTAGGCAAGATAGAGAAAAAACGGCTGGTCAGTGGATTTCGCCCGATCGCGTAGGTAATCGACCGCCCAGTCGGAGAACAAATCCGTGGCATGGCCTTGTGGATCGATCACCTCAGAATTACGACGCATGTAGTTTTTCCCGTGGCGCTGGTGCGTGGTGAAGCTGTCCATCATGTCGCCGAGAAAGCCGTGAAATAAATCGAATCCACGTTCGTTTGGCAGATTCGGCGATTCCAGACCAAGATGCCACTTGCCGACGATGCTGGTGTGATAACCCGCTCGCTTCAACTCATCGGCAATCGTCGGCACTTTGGGGTCGAAGTATCCCCACGAGTTTTCCGGTTGGCTGCGGATAACTCCTGGCACGCCGACACGATCCGCATAGCGCCCGGCAAGCAATGCGGCCCGCGACGGCGAGCAGACGGTGCAATTGGCCCGCATCGCAGTGAAAAGCACGCCCTCCGAGCCGATGCGATCGATATTCGGTGTCCGCACGTCGGATTTCTGATAGGCGGAGACATCACCATAGCCTTGATCGTCCGTAAAAATCAGAATTATGTTAGGCCTCTCACCCGCGCTGGCGGATGACATCACGGCGAGAAACAGGGAGATAAGGAAAGCCGTAGCGATCTTGTGGTTTATGAACATTCAGAGATCGATACGTTTGAGAGGATTTGAATCGTTCATGCGATGTTTGCTCACTCTTTGGGATTCGGTTCCAAGACCAGGTCCAACTTCGGTTTGCAGCCGTCATTGCAGCCGCATGCATCCCCGCAAGTTTTGCAGCCACCCGCACAGTCGCCCGCGCAATCACATTCGCATCCGGACTTGATCACCAATTTGCCCTCGACCAAAACCAAAGCCCGCACCGCCGACAGCGCGGCCATGAAAGCACTTTCTTGCTTCATCGCCTCCGGCTTGCCCGCCATCCGGGTCGTTATGAAGGGTCCCGTCTTCAACTTGCCATTCTCCATCTTGAACGCGCCGCTGTATCGGTTCACCCCCGCTCTTCCGCTGACGCTTCCATCGGCCTTGAAACTTAGAGAGCTGGTAACGCCCTCGGCGCTTTCCTTTTCACCGATGCGCACCAACCGCCAATCTGTGCCGGCAAGTTTGGCGAGAGCCTCCTCCGTCTGCTTTTGCCGCGCCGCCGCCTCTTGCTCTTGCAGGATATTGCCGGCGACAGCTCCAATGAGAGCCCCTGTGGCAGCCCCTGTAGGAGCTTCCTGCTTGCTTTTGCTTTCATCGGCCAAAGCTATCCCGCAGATGGCGGCCAACACGATAATTGAAGAATAAGTTTTCATATACTTTTATGGCTAGTTTTTTTGTTTTTCGTTAATCGCAGGTTCTTTACCAACGGATGTCTTGGGATCGATCAACTCGGGGTAATGTTTGCGAATGAGAGATTGTTCTTCTGCGGTGAGATTAGAAAGAGGCACAGGTTTGTCCTGCGGGCGAGTGCCTTTTTGATTGATGCGGTTCATCAGGCTCCAATTGCGCGAGTTTTTCCCGGGTTCGGCTGGGTCGGCGGGCTCTTTGGCGGTTAGATCGTAGCGGGTGAAGTCGATGACTATTTCCTTGCCGCTGTCCTTGTCATCACGCAGAAGAGCGAGGCGGAAGTCTTGGTTCATGAACCAACGGATTTCCTTGTCGGCTTCCGAGGCTCGAATGCCGCAGCCGCGATAGACGAATCGGTAATTGATGTCGTCGTTGTTTTTGAAATGCGTGCGCCAGAGTTCGCCGAATTCGCCTTGGGTGATGAGTTGGGCATCGGGCCAGCGTTTGCGGATTTCAGTGAGCCAGAGGTGGAGGCCTTCCATACCATTGCGGCCGCCGTAACCATAGATTTTACGGGCTTCGACCAAACTCATTTCCCAACCGCAGGTCACCCAGGCGAAACCGTTGCGCTTGAAGCCATCGTCGAAGTGTGAAGCAGTGGTGGCCATCATCGCTTTGTGTCCGCGCTCGGTGCCCATGTCGAGCAGTGTCTCGATGGGGCCCACGCCCTGGCGGCTGCGCCAGCGCTCGCCATTCGCGGTGCGCGCGCCGGAGATGCGGGCGCAAAGAAAATCAACTGTCCAACCGTCGAGGTTGACGCAATCGATGAAGTCGTTTCGGCCGCGGGCGGGCTTGAGGAAGTGCTCGCGCGACGGGT
>CAYRLT010000435.1:0-5702 GCA_964425095.1 uncultured Luteolibacter sp. | reverse complement strand
GTCGTCTTGCGGGTTCCTGCATCGAGTTCGAGGCGTTTCAGACGCAGTTCGCAATCCATGAGCGCAGCATGGGCGCGGGCGACGGATGCTTCATCGTTGGCGAGTTTGTTTTTTGCCCGGACCTCATCCTGCGGGAGTTTTTCAAGATCTTTGGCGAGCGCAATCAGGCGGCGATCACGGTCCTGGAGAATCAACAACGCACGAACTTCATCTAGCATGCTGGTTGGGTACCTGCCCGCACCCCCGGCGGCAAGCCCTGTCTGGAAATCCAAGTTGAAATTTCAACTTTTAGTAGGTTTTCCGCGCTTCAGGGCATCGGCCGCGTAAATGGCGACGGCGAGCCAAATTAATGCGAACGAGGCCAAACGGGAGCTGGTCATGGGCTCGCCGTAGAGTTTCCAACCGATGAAAAACTGGAGGGTCGGTCCGAGAAATTGGATGATTCCGAGTGTGGAGAGACTGATGGTCCGGGCGGCGTGACCGAAAAAGATCAAGGGCAGCGTGGTCGCAAGGCCGGCGCCGACGACCAGCGCCGCATGCGCCCAAGTGCCACCGAACGCGGCAGTCGGGCTGCTGGTTTGACTCAAAATCCAGGTGAGTGCGATGGGCGCGAGCAGAGTCGTTTCCGCTGTGAGACCTAGCCGTGAGTCCAAAGGCGTGCGTTTTTTGACCACGGCATAGAGGGAAAATGTGATGGCTAGGGTGAGCGCGATCCATGGAAATCCCCCGACGGCTGGGATTTGCAATGCCACGCCGCACAAGGCCAGCGCGATGGCGGCGAGTTGCAGCGGCTTGTGCCGATCCCCAAACCAAAGCACACCGAAGAGCATGTTGAAAAACGGGTTTAGGTAATAGCCGAGCGCGCCCTCGATGATCCGGCCGCTCAGGGTGGCCCAGACATAAAGTAGCCAATTGGCCGCCAGCAGGGTGCCGGAAAGAAGGAGCCAAGCGGCCGTGCGCGGGTTGCGCAGGCTTTGATAAACCCGGCGTCCCTCATGCCGCCAAGCCACAATGGCCAGCAGAATCACCAGCGACCAAAGCGTGCGATGCGCCACGATCGACGGCGGCGGCAGGAAATCGATCAGTTTCCAATAGATCGGCAGAATGCCCCACAGGAAAAATGCCGCCACGGCGGCCCAAAGTCCCGAACGGTGACGATCCACGGGCGGACGCTGGGCCAGATCCGCCCTGGAACGAAGCGTAAAATCAGACTCTGCATTTTTTGGATTTTGAAATCCGTGGTAAGCGGGCAAGCTTCGCCCATGTCGTCCGACCGTCTCTCGATTCCCCGTTATGCCATGGCGCTCGCGCACGTCGCGAGTCTGCGCTCAGAAGATCCTTACCGGAAGGTCGGGGCGGCTGCATTGGATTTCGATAACCGGGTGATTGGCACCGCTTATAATGGACTGGCTCCGGGCTTCGATCCGCCCGCCGGGTTTTGGGACGACCGCGAGTCGCGCCAGAAATTCATGCTGCATGCGGAGGTGAATCTCTGCAGCTTGTTCCGACGCGGCGAGGTCAAGATCGTCGCCACCACCACGATGCCCTGCACTGCTTGCATGCAGACGCTTTGCGCGTATGGAGTTAAAGAAATTTATTATCGCGATGTCTATCAAGCATCCGATGCGCCGGAGATCGCCGCGCTTTACGGCGTGACTATCGAAAGAATCACGGATTTTCCGGAGATCTAAAAATAGTAGTTCAGGACTTCAGTCCGAGCTTATATACGAAGAACGGACTGAAGTCCTGAACTACTATTTTGATGTCATTCCTAGAATGGTTTTTCTTGATCAAGGCTTGCGGTTCTTCTGTCACTTTGGGTTGTGCGGCGGAGAGCATGGTTGGGTAGCAATCGATCATGTGGAGGGTCTCCTTGGTCGTTGTGCCCGGCCACTGGATGATCATCGGCACGCGGATGCCGCCATCTTTGAGGGTCGACTTCATGCCGGAAAACGGCGTATTGTTACCACCGCTGCCGGTGAGATAACTGACGGGGGCTGTCGAGTGTGCAATCGATAAGCTCGCCAAACGCAAAGGATCCCTTTACTCAATCCCCATGTTCATCCCACCGGAGGTTCTGCTAGATGCCTATGCCCGCGGGATTTTCCCGATGGCGCATGAGGGGGAAATCGAGTGGTTTTCCCCCGTGCTGCGCGGCTTGATCCCGCTCGATGAACGATTTCATATTCCGCATGGCCTCAAGCGGGCATTGAAACGAAAGCCTTTCAATCTGAAATGGGACACCGCATTCCGCGAGGTCATGCTCGCCTGCGCGGCGCGTGATGAAACGTGGATCGACGAGGTGGTTTTGGAAAGCTACTGCAATCTTCACGCGTTGGGATTCGCGCATTCGGTCGAGTGCTGGGATGACGAGGGTCTTCAGGGTGGGCTCTACGGCGTGGCCTTGCCGGGCGTGTTTTTCGGTGAAAGCATGTTTTCGCTGAAAACCGATGCCTCAAAGATCGCCCTTGTCGCTTTGGTGGAGAATTTGCGTGAGCGGGGGTTTCAGTTGCTCGACACCCAGTGGATGACTTCGCACCTCCGCCAGTTCGGCGGCTACGAATTGCCTCGGAAGCAATACCAAGCGGTATTGGCAAAGGCGCTGCGCCTCGGGATGGGAGAGGCGGATTCTAAGTGAGCTCACGACCCAGTGGTTTCCCTACTCGGTCCAGATTTGAGATGTTCTTACTTTCCAGTATGGGAAGTGTGGCTTAGCGTCCCGTCCATGATTGGAATCGCCCGCGCCACAATGCTGACATGCCTGCTCCTGATGTTTGCGCTGCCGGCGCATGCTGACCATGTCATCGTCACCGGTGGTCCAGCATTGAGAAAATGGGAGAATTTTCGAGTCTCGGCAGACCAGCACGACCGGTGGTGGGCGAATTTTGTCCGCGCCTCCACATTGCGGATGGCGGAAATCCGCACGGCCTATGGGTCGGACGCGCCCTTGGTTTGGTTTGTCTATCAGCCAAGCTATCGGACGCGGGGTGGCGAGGATGCAAAACCTTACACTGCCTGGATTACGGAACTGGCGGCCAAGCGCCGCGTGACTCTCATCTGGTTCAACAGCGGCGGCAGCTTTATTCAGTCGCTCAATTCCCGTCCGCGCGGCTCGATCCAGACCTTCGATTTTTTCGGGCACTCGAATCGCTACGCTTTTATGTTTGATTACGGCAACGATATCATGGCGGCATCCACTTCCTGGCTCCATGAGCGCGATATCCCCCGCATCAAAGGCTCCATTTTTGCTCGCAACGCCTACTGCAAAAGCTGGGGTTGTCATACAGGTGAAAGCATGAGCGCCGCTTGGAAACGATCGGTCGGCGTTCCGCTGGAGGGAGCGAAGGGCCCTACTGATTACACCGTGCTAAGTGCCGGTCGCCTGCCCGTTGTCAAAGGCAGTTGGGCGCGGTGAGAAGATTGGTGCAAATGGTATCCCGCCATTTCGTGGGTTATGGTTGGCTGTAGCTCTGGGTTGCCGCTTGAAGCTTGCGGTTTTTTGCTTTCGACTCGGCTGCTAACCGGGTTTGGAATGCGGTGATTTTTTGAAGCAATTCCGGGTTGCCGCTTGCTAGAATTCTGGCGGCGAAGAGGCCGGCATTGCGACCGCCATTGATGGCCATGGTCGCGACCGGAACGCCGCCGGGCATTTGCACGATGGAGAGAAGGGAGTCCATTCCTTTGAGTGCTTGGCTTTCCACTGGCACACCAATCACCGGCAGCGGTGTGAGGCTGGCGACCATGCCGGGCAGGTGGGCCGCGCCGCCCGCACCGGCGATGATCACTTGGACGCCACGGGAATGCGCCGACCGGGCGAAGCGCACCATATCCATCGGCGTGCGGTGCGCTGAAACCACACGGACTTCGCACGGGATACCGAACTCGGCACAGGCATCGGCGGCGGGCTGGAGCGTGGGCCAATCGGAATCGCTGCCCATGATGATGGCAACTTTCGGGTTATTTTTTTTCATATAGTGTTGGCGAAGGTGATTGTTTCCGCAGCTGTGGTGGCGGCGATTTCCGCTTCAGTCAAGGATTCTCCAATGGCGGTGACGTGTCCCATTTTGCGGCCGACGCCGCTCATGGCTTTGCCATAGAGGTGGACGTGCGCGCCGGGGACGGCGAGGGCTTCGTGCAGGCCGGTGATTTCCGCCGGAGCGCGCGCGACACCTAACAAATTCACCATCACAGCGGCCGGAGCGATCATGCGGGTGGAACCAAGCGGCAGTCCCAACACGGCGCGGACATGGTTTTCAAACTGCGAGCAGACGCAGGCCTCGATGGTGTAGTGACCGGAATTATGGACTCGCGGGGCCAATTCGTTGACGAGGATTTCACCGCTGTCGGTGAGAAACATTTCCACGCCGAAGCTGCCGACGGCGCCGACCGCTTCGATGGCGTGACGAGCTGTTTCCGCAGCACGCTCGGCGATGGTGGGGGAGACCATGGCGGGGGCGCGGACGAGGTGGCAGATATGGTTGCGTTGCACGGTTTCCACGACTGGATAGATGGCAGTTTCTCCATCACGGCCGCGGGTGACGATGACGGCGAGTTCGGTGATAAACGGGCAAAACTGCTCGACGTAGAGCGGGTTGCCGAGGTGGCCGCCGAGTTGCTGCCATGCGGATTCGATTTCAGCTTCTGTGCGGATCGTGGCGTTGCCCTTGCCATCGTAGGCATTGCGGCGCGCTTTGAGCACGACTGGCAGGCCTAGCTCGGCGATGGCGGCGGAGAGTTCAGCCAAGTCATCGGTGGCACGCATTTCAGGACCCAGTAAGCCGGCGGACTGCAGGGTTTGTTTTTGCGTGAATTTGTCTTGGATGAGCGCGAGCGTGCGCGAACTCGGCCAAACCGTGTGCCCGGCCAACTCCAGCGAATGGAGGAGTTCGGAATCCACGAATTCATTCTCCAGCGTGATGATATCCACCTGGGAGGCCAGCTTGAGCAGGGCATCCGGCGTGTTCCAATCGCCGATGATGGAATGACTGGCAAAAGTAGCGGCTGGGCTGAGGCGGTTGTTTTCCAGAATCACAACAGCACAGCCAAGTTGCTGTGCTGCGATGGTCGTCATCCGGGCGAGTTGGCCACCACCAATAATGCCGAGCCGCGGACCGATTGCGGGCTGGTCGATGAGGAGAGTTTCGGTGTCGTAAATTTCGTGCATGTCAGGACGTTTTGATGGTTAGTTTTTCGCGGAGTTCCTTGAGTTGGGATTTTACGATTGTCAATTGCTGATCCAGCTCGGTCAGGTCGGCAAGGACGCTGCCTTTCTCGGCGACGCCGCGTTTGGCCTCGTTGTATTCGTCCAGTTCGGCGTGCATTTCCTCCATGCTGTTCATGATAATGCCGATGAAGAGGTTGAGCATGATCATGGTCCCCAGCAGGATGAAACTGATGAAATAGACCGCAGCGACGGTGGGGGCCGTGCCTTGTGCGCTGGCGAACAGAAATTTCCAGTCGTCGAGGGTGATGGTCTGGAACAGGGTGAGAAAGGCCTTGGAAAGACTGCCAAAGTGTTCCTTGTCATGGCCGCCGAAAAGATGCACGCCGATGATGGCATAGATGTAAAACATCAGCCCTAACAAAAGTCCCACATATCCCATGGAACTGAAGCTCTTGAACAATGCGCCCACCAGGAGTTGCAACTTCGGCAGGGTGGAGACGAGGCGCAGCAAACGAAGCGTCCGGCCAAGGCGCAGCAC
>CAYRLT010000434.1:0-2137 GCA_964425095.1 uncultured Luteolibacter sp. | reverse complement strand
GACCTATCTCTGGGAGAAGCGGGATGGACCTACGACAACACCGACGGTTTCCACGTTTTCCGTCTGGCCTACAATCCCGGCAGCGATAAATTCTGGGTATGGCGAGACGGCCGATTGCTCGCCTCCGATCTAGGCGACCTGTGGTTCGGCGAAGACGGTCTGAACCGCTTTATTTTCGGCGATCTAATGAGCGCCGACGGCGGCTCGGTCGAATTCGATTACATACGGCTTATGCAAGGAGCCTTTGCGCCGGACGAAGCAATGATATTATTGCCGGGCGACGCCAACACAAACGGCAAGGTCGACGAAGCCGACGCCGCGATCCTGGCCAAAAATTGGCAAAAGACTGGCAATGCGACTTGGGCCGACGGCGACTTTAACGGCGACGGGAACGTCGACGATGCCGATGCTACGCTGCTAGCGGCAAATTGGTTGAAGTCAAGCACGATAGGTTCTGCTTCCGTGCCGGAACCGGCGTCGCCGACCATGTTGGTCTGCCTGATGCTCGCCATAACCATATTTTGGTTCATCCGGTTTAAGGATGCGCGGGCTTGAAAAATGACGGACATGTTGGTCCTATCTGTAGTTAGGAAAAAGACTTCAGAAAGGAGAAGCCAACATGTCCTACCGATTACTTTACCATGGATTTGGGGTTCGTGGCTATAAGCTTGAAAAGACGGAATACGAAAAAGGTGCAATGACGTTTACGATTTCCCAGCCGCGGTCGTCTTATCGTTGCCCTCAGTGCGGCTCTGCCGAGGTTATTGGGCGCGGGCACAGCCGGCGGCGATACCGTACTCTTCCCATAGGGAACAAATCCGCCTGGCTGGTGTTGGCGGTTCCCCGAGTAGAGTGCCGTGAGTGTGGGGTTGTGCGGCAAGTGAAGGTTTCTTTTGCGGATGACAGGGTCAGTTATACGCGGGCGTTTGAGCGGTACGCCTTGGAGTTGTCGCAGTACATGACGATTAAGGACGTGGCCAAACACTTGGGCATTAGCTGGGACGTAATCAAAGATATCCAAAAACGCAACTTGCGTCGTCGATTTGGCAAGCCGAAGTTGCGGCACTTGAAACAGATTGCCATCGACGAGATTTCCACCGGCAAGGGGCATTGCTATATCACGATTGTAATGGACCTGGAGAGCGGAGCCGTGGTGCATGTGGGCGACGGAAAAGGAGGCGATGCCCTGACTGATTTTTGGCGGCGGCTTCGCGCCAGCCATGCGAAAATCGAGGCCGTCGCCACCGACATGTCGCCGGCCTACATTGGGGCGGTGGTCGAGCATCTTCCCGGGGCCGCTTTGGTTTTTGATCGCTTTCATGTAATCAAGCTTTTCAATGATAAACTCTCGGAACTACGACGCGCATTGTATCGCGAACTTACCGACAACTTGCAGCAGAAAATGCTCAAGGGCATTCGCTGGCTGCTCTTGAAACGCCCGGAAAATCTCGACCCCTCGCGGCGAGAACCCGCGCGTTTGCAGAAAGCGTTGCGTTTCAACGAACCGTTGGCCGCGGCCTATTATCTCAAGGAAGAACTTAACGAAATTTGGGAACAAGAAGACCGAACGGCGGCCGAAGCCTTGCTCATGGATTGGATTACCTACGCTGAATCCACAGGGATTCGCGTATTGAAAGATTTTTGCAAAACTCTTCGCTTCCATGCCCAAGGAATCCTCGCCTGGTACGATTACCCCATATCCACCGGTCCCCTGGAAGGCACCAATAACAAAATCAAAACCATGAAACGTCAAGCCTATGGATTCCGCGATGCTGAGTTCCTGAAACTTAAAATCCTTGGGATTCATGAAACCACGTACGCTTTAATCGGATGAACCTTATAACATTCAGAAATTCCAGATTTACAGTGTGTTGCAAATGCTGGCATTGGGTTATCTTGTTGCCGCCGTTCTTTATCTAAACTTGCGTCAGCCATGGCAGATTGTTGCCACGGTGCTGATGCTGGTGGCATATTGGGCCTTGTTGGCGTTCGTTCCCTGTCCCGGACATGTTATTGGCATGGTAAAGGCTCATTGCAATATCGGCGACTGGCTCAACGACTGGATTTTAGGAGATTGGCAGGGCCAGTTCCGTTTCGGTTGGATTGTGGGAATCCTCGGGCACGCCTCAACGGCCAT
>CAYRLT010000433.1:0-2752 GCA_964425095.1 uncultured Luteolibacter sp. | reverse complement strand
AGCAGCAGTCGATCCTGCTAGATAAGCCGCAAACACAAAACGCATAAGAGCACGTCACACGTCGCTCCGGGCTTGTTCAACTAAGGGCGCAGCCGAATGGGTTCGCTATCGCTCACCCATTCGCAGCACCCTTTATTGTTGGAAAAATTTGTCCGCGGCTCCGGGGCGGGCGGTCAAAAGATCAACAAGACCTCGAACTGCGTGTTTCTCAAACATTTGCCCACCGGCGTCTGCATCAAGTGCCAGATGGACCGTTCGCGCGAAATGAACCGCTTCCTCGCCCGCCGCGAACTCTGTGATCAGCTCGAATCCATCCGCGACGGCAAAAGCAGCGCCAAAACCCAGGCCATCGAGAAAATGCGCCGCCAAAAACGACAACGCTCACGGCGCTCAAAACAACGCTCGGTGGCCGATAAACGCCAACTCTCGCAAAAAAAATCCCTCCGTCGGTCGCCCGGAAGTGAGTGATTTCTCATTTTCGGCTTTTCAGAATTTAAGAATTTCAGCATTTACCCATCCATGGACCGCTGGTTTCTCATCCTCGCCACTTTGTTTTCCGTGATTGCGGGCGTTTGGGGCATGGTTTCAGTCCACCGCGGAAACCGCAGCCGCTGGACAGTGAGCTGGATGGTGGGAGTGCTAATCTGCCAAGTTGGCTTCCTTTCACTGCGCGGACAACAACGTGCCGCCTGTCCGCTGGCGGATTTCGGGGAAATCCTCGCGTTCTTATCATGGTCGCTCACCCTGTTTTACCTGCTGGTGGGCCCGGCATACCGCATTTCATTGCTTGGCGTGTTCACCGCCCCAGTGGTGATGGTTTTTCAGGCGGTAGCGCTAATTCCCGGCATCCTGGATTCCGAGCCAGCGAGAATGGCCGGCGGAAACCCATGGCATGAAACACACGCGGCCACCTCGGTGCTCGGCTACGGAGCGCTCGCCTTGGCCGCCGTCGCCGGGGTGATGTTTTTGGTCCTCGACCGTCAACTCAAGGAGCAGCATTTGAAAAGCGGCCTGTTCCGCAATCTGCCACCGGTGAGGGAATTACTGGTCTCATTGGAACGCCTGCTCTGGCTCGGCGGCGCGCTTCTGACCATCGGCATCACGGCTGGCTTCATGATGCCGCATGAAGGCGCCCCACTCGGGCATCTGATCGCCGCCGTCGCAGTATGGACCGCTTACGCGTTGTTGTTAGCCGTCAAATCGGTGCGCGGCCTGACGGGTCGGCGGCTTTCCCTGATGACCGTGGCCTTGTTCATCCTCTCACTCGGAGTATTCGCCTTCATCTGATGGAACTGATCTGCCTAGGCCTCAATCACAAGACGGCACCTGTCGAGGTGCGCGAATGCTTTGCCGTGGGCAATACCAAACTCGGGGCATCATCGAGCGAACTGATCGCCAGGACGGGCGTTTCCGAAAGCGTGGTGATTTCCACCTGCAATCGCACCGAATTCTATCTGGTGGGACCCGATGCGCGCGTGGCATTCGATCGCTTGGAAGCGCACCTCGCGGATACCATCGAAGTCCATCATATCGCCAAACCGCATTTCTATCGGATGGAGAAATCCGCGGCCGCCCGCCACCTTTGCCGCGTCGTCAGCGGACTGGACTCGATGATGCTCGGAGAAACTGAGATCTTCGGCCAAGTGAAACACGCCTATCAGGCGGCACTCGAGGCCGGCTCCACCGCCACCGTCCTCAATAAATTGTTTCAACGCGCGTTCGGCGTCGGCAAAAAAGTCCGCACTGAAACCACAATCCAAATCGGCTCGACCTCGGTCGGCAACGTCGCCGTCGATCTTGCGGAAAAAATCTTCGGCCACCTCAAAGACAGCCAAGTCATGATCCTCGGCGCCGGGGAAATGAGTCGCATCACCGCCCAAAGCCTCGTTTCCCGAGGCGCGCGCTCGATTTTTGTCAGCAACCGCTCATACGATCGCGCCTTGGAACTCGCCAACGACATGGGCGGCCAGGCCGTCCGCTTCGACGATTGGCAAAGCGTGCTCGAACGCGTGGACATCGTGATTTCCTCAACCGGCTCACCGCACGCCATCGTCCACCGCGCCGATGTGGAAAAAGCCCGCCGCGCGCGAAAATTCCGCCCCTTGTTTTTCATCGATATCGCCGTCCCGCGGGACATCGATCCCGCTGTCGGCGAGATCGAGGAAGTCTATCTCTACGACATCGACACCCTTGAGCAACTCGCCCAGGAGGCCCGCTCACGCCGCCAACAACAAATCGAAGATTGCGAACGCATCATTGACGCCGAGTTGGCAAAAATGAATCTGCCGGGAATGTGAGAAGATTTTCATCGGGGTGGATCCATCTCCTGAATCATCACTTCCACGCAAGAATCTTCAGACCTTTCACGCGTTTGAACTCGGCGACATTCGCGGTGACCAGCGTGGCATCGAGGCTGCGGGCCTGAGCGGCGATGAGAAGATCGAGCGGACCAATGGTTTTGCCTTTCGCTTCCAAGGAGGCGCGGATGTCGGCGTAATGCAGGGCGGCTTCAAGATCGAAGTCGGCGAGATGAAACAGACCGAGAAAAGCTTCGAGACGGGCAGAGTGATGTGGATGGGTTTTGAGGTTCTTCTTCACCCCGGTCCAGAGCTCGGCCGCGACGATAACGGGAATACCGGTGAGAACCGGGTCAGGCAGCTTTTCGAGACCGGTCTTGTTGCGCAGAATCGGAATGCAAGCGCTGGAATCCAGAAGAAACTTGGGTTTCACAGAGTGGACGGGTCAAAGTTCA
>CAYRLT010000432.1:0-16556 GCA_964425095.1 uncultured Luteolibacter sp. | reverse complement strand
ATGCAGAGCATTTCGCCGCGCTTCACTTCAAAGTCGACGTGATCCAAAGCCCTCGCTCCAGGCCCGAAATCATGTGTTAGATCCTCCACCCGTAGGGATTCGATCAAGGTCCGCTCTTCGTCGAGAAAACCTTCGCTGAAGCGGCAGCGTACCGACTGGCTGCCAGACAAGCGGATCAATGATCCATCGCGCAAGGTGGCGGAATGGCGGACCGGAATGCCGTCCACTTGGATCGGACCGTGGCTTTCGCGGATTTGCAACTCACCCTCCGCGTGCTCGGCATCGTAG
Organism: uncultured Luteolibacter sp.; assembly: GCA_964425095.1. Classification (GTDB taxonomy): domain Bacteria; phylum Verrucomicrobiota; class Verrucomicrobiia; order Verrucomicrobiales; family Akkermansiaceae; genus Luteolibacter. The sequence goes on along the minus strand of CAYRLT010000432.1, from coordinate 16,268 downwards.
CGGATGAAGAGCACGGTTTTGGGCGACAGTTTCTGTCCTAACAACAAGTCGCCCCGCCCGAGGGCCGAGGGATCGTTTGAAACTAAATATTCCTGGCGGTCACCGGTCAGTCGAAAGCGTCTGCCGGATTGGGTGGCCTTGCGCCGCAGGTCATGGATCGAGAGGCTGAATCCCGATTCATCGCCGAGTCGCTCATGATTCAGGCAAGTGACGATATCGCCCTTTTTTAGGGGTCCGCGGTTGCCTGCATGCAGTTCCGTATCACGCAACGCCTCCACCACGGCCTCCAATCCGAAGCGGATCCGCAATGAACTTTGGCGTCCGATGGTGCGTTCGGCGACTAGTCCCGCATCGCCTCTTTCCAGATAGATGGCGGGAGCGTTGCCGGTGCGTTTGACATCGAGGAAAAACACCAGATCCTCATAGCTCAAGGTCCAGCCCGGGACGACCAAGGGTTGGCGCTCGCGCATCCGCAGGAAAGATCCGGTCTCCACGGATCGGCCGCGAATCCAGAGTGGGGCGGCTCCGGTGTTTCTGACCAAGATCAAATCCCGGGCACGGTAGACGCGGAATTCATGGCCGGCGGCCGCCGGAGGCAGCAATACATCCACGCCGTTTCGTCCGAAAATCAGTCGCTCAAACGGAAGTGCCCCGGCCTCGGACTCATTGAGTTCTCCTCGCATCTCTCGCAGGATGGCCGTGCCGAAATCCGGACGGCCCAAGCGCCGCATGAAGACCTCAAAGCTCGCCCGGTTCCGTTCTGAGCGCCCGGCGGCATCCACCAAGGTGAACAATTGCAGTCCGAGCGCTAGTTTTCCAGAGTCATCATAGGCATTTTTGAGTTCCAACGCCAAGCTCTGCAAAGCCTGTGGATTTCTTACTGCCCGTTGCATCCGCCGGCTAAGCCACCCATGGTCCACCTCGGGGAACGCGCTGCGAAAAAGGTCGAGAATCAAGTCCGCCTCGAATGGGCTCAACTCGCCGTCGAGTGTGGCGAAGCCGACGAAGACATCCACCAATACGCCCACTTGGGCATCCGCTCCGGGCCGCAATGCGCGCAAGCGTCCTACGCCCGGAATTGTCCGCAACCAGCGCTTCAATCGCAGTCGCCGCGACGTTGATACGGGCGGGTCTTTGGGTGAGTTGGAAGAATCCACAGCGGTGTTCTAAGCAGACGGATAGCCCGCCCGCAAGGCCCGTGCAAAAAAGGGGTTTGCTTTTCATCCGCTTCGGCTATCATTTCGCGTTCCCGGACGCATCGGCGGGCGTGGCATTCCACCACTCCAGGCGCCGCCGCCCGGTTTTTTTACGCTACCATGTCTGACTCTCCGAACCCCACTCCTCCGCCCAATAATCCGAATCGACCTGCTGGTGATACCAATGGTTTCAACTGGCGTATGCTGGCGTTATTCGCCGTGGCTTCGGTGATTCTCGGCGTGGCCTTTTTTACCAACTCCGGCAAAACGGTCAGCCCGATGACCTATTCTCAGTTCCGCAAAGCGTGGGACCAGGGACGGGTTGTCACCAATGATCCGAAGCGTCCGCTCAAAGTCATCACCAGCGATACCGCCTATGATGCTACGATTGTTGGCTTTGCAGAGCCGCGGTTGGTGGACACGCAAGACCCGCAGCGGGTGAGTAAGGACTTCCGGGTCATTGTGAATCTTGATCTCCAAGGAGATGCGATCCGCGACATTTTGGGCGATAGCGTGCGCATGCAGCAGATCGCAGCCACCACTGAGACGCCGCTCGAAGGCGATGTGGAAACCCTATCGTTGGCGGAACTCCGCAAGGCCCTCGCGCTTGAGCAAGTCAAGACTTCGGATCCCATCAACCCACTCCGCATTCTCACCACATCTGCCAGCCGCGATGCCGTGATCGTGGGCACCCGCGAAATCGTGACCAATCTGGTCGCCCCCAAAGATACAACCGGAAAGGCCCTTGAGGCTGCCCCGTTCAAAGTCGATGTTTCCACCGTTATTCAGGGCGAAGAGCTTCGTGAGTTGGTCAAAGACAAGGCGGTCTACGAGCGTACCACTGACTATCTGAAGAATGCGTTGTTCACCTTTTTGCCATTCCTTCTGATTATCGCCATTTTGTTTTTCCTGTTTCGCCAGCAGATGAAATCCGCCGGACGCGGAGCCATGTCCTTCGGTAAAAGCAAGGCCCGTCTGCTCACGATGGATCGCAATAAGGTCACCTTCAAAGACGTCGCCGGCATCCAGGAAGCCAAGGAGGAGTTGTTTGAAATCGTCGATTTCCTCCGCGATCCGCGCAAGTTTCAGAAACTCGGCGGTTCCATTCCCAAGGGCGTGCTCATGGTTGGCGCGCCCGGCACTGGCAAAACCTTGCTCGCCCGCGCCATCGCCGGTGAGGCGGATGTCCCATTCTTTTCGATCTCCGGCTCGGACTTCGTCGAAATGTTTGTCGGCGTCGGCGCATCCCGCGTCCGCGACATGTTCGAACAAGGGAAAAAACATGCGCCCTGCTTGATTTTTATCGATGAAATCGACGCCGTTGGCCGCCATCGCGGTCATGGGATGGGTGGCGGTCACGACGAACGCGAACAAACGCTCAACCAATTGCTCGTCGAAATGGACGGCTTCGACACCCAGGAGGGCGTCATCATCATCGCCGCCACCAACCGCCCGGACGTGCTCGATCCTGCGTTGCTGCGTCCCGGCCGATTCGACCGCCAAGTCACGATCAATTTACCCGACGTCAATGGCCGCGAGGAAATCCTGCGCGTCCACGTCAAGAAGATCAAACTCGCCGCTGGTGTGGATCTCTCGAAAATCGCCCGAGGCACTCCCGGATTTTCCGGTGCGGAACTCGCGAATCTCGTCAATGAATCTGCATTGCTCGCCGCTCGCCGCGGCCTGAGCGCCGTGACGCTCGACGAAATGGAAGAGGCCCGCGACAAAGTCCGCTGGGGCCGCGAACGCCGCAGTCTCGCCATGTCCGACAAGGAAAAAACCGGCACCGCCTGGCACGAAGCCGGTCACGCCTACCTCAACATGGTGTTGCCCGATACCAACCCGCTTCATAAAGTCACCATCATCCCGCGCGGGCCCTATCTCGGCGCGACGATGTATTTGCCGGAGGGTGATAAGTATTCCACGCAGAAAAAAGAGGCTCTCGCAAATCTCATCGTCACGATGGGTGGGCGTATTGCCGAATCATTCCACAGTGACGATGTTTCTAACGGCGCATCCGGCGACATCCGTCAAGCCACCTCGCTCGCCCGCCACATGGTTTGCGAATGGGGCATGAGCGACCAACTCGGCATGGTGGAATACGGCGAAGGCGATAGCCCGGTTTTCCTGGCCCGGGACATGACTAAATCCCGCAATTATTCGGAGGAAACTGCCCGTGTCATCGATTCCGAAATCAAACGCTTCATCGATGATGCGTATGCGACCGCCGAACGCGTCCTCAATGAAGGCCGCGATAAGGTGGAACTCATCGCCAAAGCCTTGCTGGAATTTGAAACGCTCGATGCCAGTCACCTGCGCGATCTCATCGATTTCGGAGAGATGAAAAACCCGCCAACCGCGCCCAAGCCGCCGCCTGTTCCTGAGGAATTGAAGAAAAAGCCCGCGGCAAAATCATCCACGGAAGATTCCCACGAGGATGACGGCCCGATTCCCGGAGCCGTCGGTGCCACCGCCTGAGAAGTGCTGCCGCGCAGCGCGCCAATCACCGGCGGATGAGGGTGGGGGATTCACCTGAATTCCTCCGTCCGAAACCCCAGCTTTCTTATACGGATTCCAGGCATGGAAAGCAGATTCTTTTTTTTCTTTTCGGTTGCGGCGAACGGTCTCCGGGATACTCTGATCTCGACTGCTGTGTACGACAATTTTGGAAGCTGGCCCGAACCGATATGATTTAACCGGGGTCATATTCCGGTGTCCAATGTCATGCCCTTACGGGAAGACAGAAAACCACCGGACGACCCCACTTATAGAGTTTACGGAACGTGGCTCACAGCCCCAATGACGGCACAGCGGTCTTTTTTATTTATAGCGTTTTCTCCCAGGCTTCCGATTTGAAGCCGGTGAGCGCCTTGCCATTACCAATGAGAAACGGGCGCTTCACGAGGTTGCCATTTTTCGAAAGCAGATCGAAGGCTTCGGTTTCGGTGAGGGTGGGCAGTTTGTCCTTCATGCCGAGCGCGCGGTAGTCCATGCCCGATGTGTTGAAGAGCTTCTTTATGTCTCCGCCGAGGATATGGAGAGCGGCTTTCAGTTCGGCAGGCGTCGGCGGGGTTTCGCGGATGGCTAGCGATTGATGGGGAATACCGTGAGTTTCAAGCCACTGGATGGCGTCCCGGCAGGTGCTGCATTTTTGATAGATATAGACTTTAAACATCGCAGGAGGCTTGCATCCCGATGCGGATGATGCAAGGCGGGGAATTTGCCAAGCCACTGGTATTGCTCCGCGCACACGGGACTTGCGCGGTCGGCGAAACGTGTTACGAGTCTGCGTCCAAAGCCATGCCCAACTACGATTACGAATGTCAGAAATGCGGAGAACGCTTCGAGGTGTTTCAAAGCATGAACGATGCGAAACTCACCGATTGCCCGCAACAAGCGTGCGAGGGTCAGGTGAAACGCCTGCTTGGCACCGGTGGCGGTATTATCTTCAAGGGGGCCGGTTTTTATCAGACGGATTACCGTTCGTCCTCATACCAAGCCGGAGCCAAAGCGGAAAATAGCTCCGGCAAGACCGAAAGCGCCACCGTTGCGCCCGCCGCCGCCCCAAAAGCAAAAGCGGAGTAATTTTCCACCGATGGAGCAAGCTTCGCCACGCGACTTTAAGGTAAAACCGAGAAATTTTCCATTTCCCGCTTGCCAGCCCCCGGCGGTCTGCTAAATCACCCGCCCCGCAGCGTCTCTAGAGCAGTCTGGAGGCCCTTTGCGTTCACGCGAAATTCACGCACATCATGGCACGTATCCTAGGTATTGAAATCCCCAATGAGAAGCGCATCGAAGCTTCTCTACCCTATATGTTTGGCATTGGCCGCCCAACGGCCGCCAAAATCCTCGAACATGCAGGGATCGACCCGAACATCCGCACTGGTCAACTCAGTGAAGATCAACTCGTCCGCATCGCTCAGGTGATTCAAACCGAAGCGATCATGGTCGAAGGCGATCTTCGCCGTGAGCGTCAATCGCAATTGAAGCGTTTGACCTCGATCAATTGCTACCGCGGCATCCGTCACAAGCGTGGCTTGCCGGTCCGTGGTCAGCGCACCCGGACGAATGCCCGCACTCGCAAGGGCAAAAAGAAGACCGTGGGCGTGAAGAAATAATTTTAGTTAACACTCATGTCCGAAGAAACCAACCAAGATGCTGCCGTAGAGTCGGCAGTTGAGCCCGTAGCAGCTCCAGAACCCGCCACCACATCTGCTCCTGAAGCAGCCGCCCCGACGCCTGCTGCTCCCGCAGCGGCTGCCGTTGAAGGCGCGCCGAAAAAGGAAGCCAAGCGAGACATTTTCGCCGAAATCGGCGGAGGTGAAGAGGAAATCAAGATTCACAAGGCCAAAGGCGCCAAGAATGTGATTCGCGGCATCGTCCACGTGACTGCCACTTTCAACAACACCCTCGTCAGTGTGACGGACGCCAACGGCAATGCCATTGGTTGGTCGAGCGCCGGTAAGATGGGCTTCAAGGGTTCCCGCAAGAGCACTGCATACGCCGCACAGGTGGTTTCGCAAGATGCCTGCCGCCAAGCGATGGGACACGGTCTTAAGGAAGTGGATGTGCGCGTGAAGGGTCCGGGTTCGGGCCGTGAATCCGCTGTCCGCGCCGTGCAAGGTCTGGGTCTTGAAATCCTCTCCATTCGCGACGTGACTCCGATCCCTCACAACGGCTGCCGTCCGAAGAAGGCCCGCCGCGTTTAATCCCAATTTTAGAATTACTCCATCATGGCACGTTACACAGGTCCCCGCGCGAAGATCAGCCGCCGTTTCGGCGTTTCTCTCTTCGGCCCATCGAAGGCATTCGAACGCCGCAATTTTCCACCAGGCCAGCACGGTGTGCGCGCCGGTCGGAAGAAGAAGAGCGAATATTCCGTCGCCCTTGGCGAGAAACAGAAACTCCGTTTCCAATACGGTGTGCTCGAAAAACAATTCCGTGGCTACTACGAAGAAGCCGCTCGCCGTCGTGGCGTTACGGGTGTGATCTTGCTCCAACTTCTGGAAACCCGTCTCGACAATGTTTGCTACCGCGCTGGTTTCGGCAATAGCCGCCAAGCAGCCCGCCAACTCGTCAATCACGGTCACGTTCTTGTGAACGGCCGTTGCGTTGACATCGCAAGTTTCCAGGTCAAGCCTGGCGACATGATCAAAGTCGGTGCCAAGCCTTCCTCACAGCAATTGGCCCTCCGCATGACCGATCTTACCCAGGCGATGCCGACGGTGGATTGGCTTGAAGTGGACAAGGACAAGCTGGAAGCGACGGTTTCCCGGGTGCCTGAGCGCAGCGATATTGAACCGCTCGTCAACGAGCAACTCATCGTCGAGCTTTACTCCCGCTAATTGCTTTTTCACCGATTTGTTTTTCTCAAAACGCCCGTGCGTAAGCTCGGGCGTTTTCGTTTTTCCTTGGCGGTAGGTGCCTAGCGCATCGGCTCTTTGCATGTTTAATCAAACTGCACATGGAGCGAGTCGCGGGCGCGCCTTGCGAGATTCTCAAGTTGTCAGGAATTCTTTTTGCCTTTTCAGTTCATCTCTGCGATTTCCCCGCCGGGAGATGCTTTAATATTTCATCAGACATGTTTAAACCGCCTCTTTTTCTCATTTGATGTCTACGAATCGAAAGATGCTGATTCAGCTCACTTGGAGGCGCTTTCGCAGCGCGATTCAAATGTTGATTCGGTCTGAACAAGGCCCCAAAGCGATGATTTTCGCGGCGACTTTGGTGGTCATGATGCTTGCCATTAATGGACTCAACGTGCTCAACAGCTACGTCGGCCGGGATTTCATGTCGGCGATCGAAAACAAGAATCTTTCCGCGTTTCAAGCGCAGGCGCTTTTGTATGTGTTGGTGTTCATCGCCTCGACGGTGGTGGCAGTGTTGTATCGTTTTACCGAGGAGCGACTCGGCATCCTGTGGCGCGAGCAATTAACATGGCGGCTCACTGAAGCTTATCTGAGTCAGCGGGCATATTATCGGCTCGACTCCGCCACTGGGGTCGCCAATCCCGACCAACGGATCTCGGAGGATATCCGGGCATTCACGACCACCACGTTGTCATTTTTGTTGCTCATCATCAATGGCACTCTCACCGCCGTTTCATTTTCCGGTGTCTTGTGGACGATCAGCCCGCGGCTCTTCTCCGTGGCGGTGGTTTATGCCATTTGCGGATCGGCTTTGACGATATTGTTAGGAAAACGGTTGATTCGCCTCAACTATCACCAATTCGATATGGAGGCGAATTTCCGCGCCGATCTGATTCATGTGCGGGAAAACTCCGAATCCATTGCCCTTGCCCATCGCGAAGGACGTTTTAAAGCGCGCTTGAAAAAGCGCCTGGACGCTCTGGCCGGCAACTTCCGCAGGCTCATCCGCATCAACCGCAACCTCGGATTTTTCACGAGTGGATATAACTATTTCATTCAGATCATTCCGGCACTTATGATCGCCCCGCTGTTTATTGCGGGTGAAGTCGAGTTCGGGGTGATCACGCAGTCCACTATGGCGTTTGCGACTTTGCTTGGTGCATTTTCGCTGATTGTGACGCAGTTTCAATCTATCTCGGCCTTTACGGCCGTCACCGCGCGGTTGCACATGCTCAGCGATGCGATCGAAAAAGCTCACCAAACGACTCCCTGTGCGATTCAGATGTTAGAAGATCCGGATCGGGTTTGTTATGAAAACGTGACCCTACAGACGTGCGATGGATCGCGAATCCTCATTGACGACCTTAACCTCGAAATCCGCCGTGGTTCGCGCTGGTTGTTCTCGGGGACTGATGACGCACCGAAGGTGGCGCTGTTCCGTGCGACCGCCAGCGTTTGGGAATCCGGCAGCGGAACCATCACGCGGCCGGGGTTGGACGATATTCTGTTCTTGCCGGAGCGTCCGTATTTGCCACCAGGCCCGTTGCGCGATGTGTTGGTGCGGGCGGGATTGGAGTCCGTCACGAAAGATGCGGAAATCATGATCGTGCTGCACCATCTTGGGTTGGAATCCACCATCGCGCGCGCCGGTGGACTTGATGCGGAAAAGGACTGGGATGATGTGTTCTCAATTGGCGAGCAACACATGTTGTCGATCGCCCGGATTTTCATCGCCAAGCCAGCGTTTGTGTTTCTCGATCGCCCGGGCAGTTCGTTGCCGAAGTCCCAGATTTCCGCCATCCTTGATATACTCACCGCCCGCAATATCGGCGTTGTCATCCTCGCGAAAAACGGTGAATCCCGCCTCCACTATGATTCCAGCTTGGAAATCAAAGCTGACGGGAAATGGGAGATTCACTTCGAGCCGAATGCGGGTTCACGCGATGATCACAACGATTCGCGTGATTTGAGTTGCTGACTAGCAACCTAGTCAGGGCGTGTCCGGAGCGGCGGAACAGCTTGCCCGGCGTAGCGCAGCGAAGACGGGTGTCCGCCGATGCCCATGAAAAGCCAATGACGTGAGCGAAGCGCTTCCAATTGTCACTTCATGGTCAGGGCGATCATGCATCGCCCCTTGTGCCTAAGAGGCTGCCTTAAAAATGGCAGGGACCGATATTGCCTTCGACCATGCGGAATGCGCTTCGCGAAGTATATACGCTGCTACGAGCAGCCGGGGCATTCCGGGCGGTCCTGCGCATGAAAAGCGAATGACCCAGAGCCTAGGCGCTTCATCATTCACTCCCCATGCACGCGGACCTCCCGGAGGATAGGTCCCTACCTTTGGTAATATTCAGACAGCCTCTAAGAGACATTTCCCAAGAAATGGCAATGATCCCGGACATAAATTTTTAAAGGCATTGAGGATGTGTCGGTTTTTTTGTTCTTCGTGATTTGTTCGTTCCGACTTGCCCAAAGTGCTTGGGCGGGGCATGGAGGGGGCGTGACGCGTGACCTATCAACCGAGCCGGCTTGGCAGGAGAAGGATCTGGGGCAGCCGCTGCCGGATTCTTCACACGCGTGCTCGGTTTGTTTGCCGACCTGGGATGCGGTGGTGGGTTATGAGGAAGGCCGCGACAAGGTGTTGAAGCGGCTGCGGATGGGGTATCCGCGTTTTTTCAGGCATCCGACGGTGGAGCGTTTATTCAACAACGCAAAGGCGGAGGTGGCAGGGGAGAATGAGGAGTTGATCGTGTTGCCCACCCGCGCCTCCGTGCAGCGCGCGCATCGCTGGGTGGAGCGCCGTGCGGAAACGGCGGTGCGTACGGCGAGTTTCCATGGCTTGCAGGCCTTGGTTGTGCCGGCCAAGGCGCAGGCGGCGGCGAATTCTTACTGGCGGTTTTCCGGTGAAATCGTCAGCAGCAGGCAGGCTCAGGATTTCCTGGATGGAAACATGCGCGAAGGCTCGAAGTCTCATTTGATTGCCAGAGCGCTGACGAAATTCACAGGTTCGACTCCGGAAAACACCTTCGTTTTTGCCAGTGGAATGGCGGCCATCACTTCGGTGTTGAGGGCACTTCCGGGACTGGCCAATGGCAAGAAGACGCTTCAATTGGAGTTTCCATACGTCGATTGTCTGAAGGTGCAGGAGCATTTCGGGCACGGCGTGGTGTATTTGAATGAGGCCTTCGGTGAATCGTTCGATGAGGCGTTGATGCGAATCCGCCAGGGTGAGTTCGCCGGAGTGTTCACGGAACTGCCCAGCAATCCGCTGTTGCGGTCGGTGGATTTGGTGCGAGTGGCACAAGCTTGCAACGAGGGTGGCACGCCCTTGATTGTGGATGATTCCGCGAGCGGCCCGCTGAATGTCGATTCCCTGCGATTCGCTGATGTGGTGACGGGGAGTCTCACGAAGTGGGTGTCCGGTGCGGGCGATGTGATGGCGGGGATGGCGGCGGTGCGTGCGGATTCGTCTTTCGCTGAAACGCTTTGCGAATCTTTAGCGGTCGATGCTGCCGAAACCGCGCCGCTGTATATTGGCGATGCGGAGGTTCTGCTCTACAACATCAACGGTTATGCAAAGCGCATGCAAACCGTGAATGCCAACGGTTTGGAGCTTGCCGAATGGTTGGCCAATCATCCGGCCGTGGCGCAGGTTTGGCATCCATCCCAAGGAGACCGGAGCAATTATGATGCGGTGATGCGCAAGGATGGCGGATACGGCGGATTACTTTCCTTTGTGCTCAAAGCTCCGAAAAAGACGCCGAAAGTCTATGACGCGCTGCGCTTGAGCAAGGGGCCGAGTTTTGGTGTCCCGTTCACTCTCGTTTGCCCGTATGTGATGTTGGCGCACTATCATGAACTGGAATGGGCGGAGGCTTGCGGTGTTCCCGCGAATTTGTTGCGGGTGTCTTGCGGATTGGAGCCGATTGAGACGCTCATCGCAGCGTTTCAGGAAGCCCTGACCCACGCATGACCGCCTCGATATGAGCGGTCTAGGGGTCGAAGGTCCATGGTCCGAAGGGCGTTTGTTTGAAGGATTTGATGGAAAGTCGCCGGATTCCGCGTGATGAGTTGCGCCGTTCCTGTCCTCTGCTAGGATCTCGCCGAAACGTTTCTCTTATTTCGCATGTTCGGCCTCGCTCTCAAAATGCTTTTCGGCGATACGGCCAAGTACCTGATGTTGGTGGCGGGTTTGTTTTTTGCGACGTTCCTCATCGTCCAACAGGCATCCGTTTTCTGCGGACTCATGATGTGGACGACCTCCACGCTCAAGAACGTGGGCGCGCCGATTTTTGTGGTTGAGGAACGTGTTGAGCAGATCAATGAGATCAATCCACTGCGTGACACGGACGTTTCGAGAGTGCGCTCGGTCACCGCCGTTCGCTGGGCGATGCCCTTGTATTCGGGAATCCAGCGCGTGCGGTTGGAAAATGGCAGTTTCAAAACTGTGCAACTTCTCGGTATCGATGCCGCCTCGCTCGCCGGGGCACCCGCCCGGATGGTGGAGGGAAATCTGGAGGACCTCCGGCTGCCCAATACCGTCATCATCGACGAACTTGCCGTCACCCGGCTTTCCAAGGACAAGAATCATCCGATCGGAGTGGGCGATCGTTTTGAGATCAACGACATCGAGGCTCGCGTGGTGGGCATTTGCAAGGCGATGCGTTCATTCACCGGCGGCCCCTATCTTTGGACGACCTACGAACGCGCGCTGCAATACACGCCGCCACAGCGCAAAATGCTCTCCGCCGTGATCGCCGCGCCGATTGATGGCATGACCGCCGATGAAGCGGCTGCTGAGATCACCCGCAAGACCGGCCTGCGCGCCTATGTGAACCGCGGCTTCGGAGAGGACCCGGGCGATTTTAATACTTCCACTGTCTGGTGGTATGTTAGAAACACCGGCATTCCGATCTCCTTCGGCACCACTGTGGTTATTGGATTCATTGTCGGCGTAGCCATCGCCTGCCAGACCTTCTATGCCTTCGTTTTGGACAACCTCACTTACCTCGGCGCGCTGAAGGCGATGGGCATGTCCAATGCCCGACTGAGCCTCATGCTGGTCATTCAGTCGGCCACGGTCGGGATGATCGGATTTGGAATTGGTCTGTTAGCCACTGCGGGATTTGCCTACGCCGCCATCGAGCATCAGCAACCGCCTTTTGTCATGCCGTGGCAGATCCCCGTGGTCGCATTCGTGGTCATCCAAGTCATCTGCATGATCGCCGCGCTGCTGGGGATCGTCCGCCTCAGTCTCTATGAACCCGCTATGGTTTTCCGCGCATGACCGAGACTCACAAAAATCAGGTCGTGAATGTTCGCGGTGTGGAGAAGCACTTCGGTGACGGGCCGGACCGCATTCACGTGCTCAAACAGGTGAGCCTGCAGGCGTATTCCGGTGAGATCCTGATGCTTGTGGGGCCGTCTGGTTGTGGGAAAACCACATTGCTTAGTGCCATTGCCGGCACACTGCGGATCGAGAGCGGTGAGATCGAAGTGTTCAATAACCCGCTGCACAAAATGTCCGGTGGCGCGCTGACCCGTTTTCGTGCGGAGCACATCGGCTTCATTTTCCAGCAGTTCAATCTGATTCCAACTCTCAGTGTGGCCGAAAACGTCGGCGTTCCGTTGCTCATTCAGGGTGTTTCAAATGGTGAGGCCCGCAAGCGCTCGCGTGCCGCGCTGGACGCAGTCGGTCTGGGCGATCGCTGGAAAGAACGACCTAACAAGCTATCCGGCGGCCAGCAGCAGCGCGTTGCGATTGCCCGCGCGCTGGTGCACGAGCCACCGCTCGTCATCTGCGACGAACCGACCGCCGCGCTCGATGCCCAGAACGGCGAAATCGTGCTGGAGCTTTTTCGAAACGTCGCGCGCTCACCGGACCGCGCGGTGATCATCGTCACGCATGACAACCGGATTTTTTCCTATGCCGATCGCATCGCCCGCATGGACGACGGCGAGATCGTCGAGGAACGCACACAGGATCATCTTGTGGCACCGCAATTCATTCACGAACACGCGATCTAACAAAATTTCACCATGGGGATCTTCACCAAACTCATTCGTTACGGCACTATTGTGGCCGCGCTCGCCGGTGTGGCTGCGATTCTTGGCATTGCCCGGCTTCAGGCCGAGCGACAGATACCACCCACTGATGATCCACCACTGCCGCCTGCAGCGAAGCCTTACGCACAGTCGGTGTCTGCCACCGGGATTCTGGAAGCCTTGAGTGAGAACGTTTCCATCGGTGTTCCCCAAGCCGGACTTGTGGCGGAAGTGAAAGTGAAAGTGAACGAACTGGTGAAATCCGGCGACGTGTTGTTCCGTCTCGATGACCGCGATCTGCGGGCGCAGGAAGTCACCGCGAAGGCGAAGCTTGAAGTGGCTCGCGCCAACGTCGGGGTGAGCGATGCGCAGTTAGGAAAGACTAAATCCCAACTCGCGCGCTTGAGTGCGGTGAGCGATCCGCGGGCGGTGAGTGTGGATGATTTGGAAAACCGTAGGCAGGATGTCGCTGTAGTCACCGCCCAGCTTGATTCCGCCCGTGCCGGGGCTTCTGCGGTGGAAGGAGAGCTCAAGAGCCTTTCGCTTCTCATCGATCGGCTGACGGTCCGGGCACCGCGCGACGGGACTGTCATTCAGGTCAACATTCGTGGCGGTGAGTATGCAGCCACAGCGCCCAAGGAGCCCGCGATGATCGTCGGGGAGACCGATCGGCTGCAAGTCCGTGCGGATGTGGACGAGCAGAACGCCACGCGCATCCGGCCCGGGCAGCGTGGTCGCGCGAGTTTGAAGGGGGATCCTTCCGTCAGTTTCCCGTTGGATTTCGTGCGGGTAGAACCTTATGTCATTCCAAAGGTTTCTCTCACTGGGGCGGGCACCGAGCGTGTGGATACTCGCGTCCTGCAGGTTATCTTCTCGCTAAACCGCCCTGAAAACCCGCCCATTTATGTTGGACAGCAAGTGGATGTCTTCATTGAAGCTCCGGAAAATTAAAGTCATGAAAACCATCCATCTCATCCCGTCCGCCATCTTGGTGCTCTCCTCGTGCACGCTCGGACCGGATTTCCAGGTTCCGGGTTTCAGCGGCGGGGAGAAATGGAAGGAAACCCAAGCGACGCCCGGCACCCGTTTGCCGGACGATTGGTGGCGGCTTTTCAATGATCGGGAGCTCACGCGCTTGGTGGACCGCGCCTTGGCGGCTAACAACGATCTAGCGGCGGCCAAATCCCGGGTGGATACTGCCCGCGCTCTTGTCGGTGTGGATCGGGCGCGCATGTTTCCCACACTGGATCTCAGTGGTTCGACCGGGGTGAGCCGTAGCTCGCAGGATTCTGCCGGTTCGCAGTTGCCTGCTGGCATCTCCGTGCCACTCCAATCCGAACGCTACCGAAGCACCTTTGATCTCGCGTATGATCCGGATCTCTGGGGACGCAATAAACGTTTGATAGAAGCATCCAACGCCCAGGCGGCTGCCAGCGAAGCGCTTTTTGATTCCTTGCGTCTCGGCGTCGCGGCCGAGGTGTCGCGCCAATATTTTCTGCTGCGCGGCCTCGACCAGCAGGCAATCGTGCTTCAGGAAACGATTAAAAGCCGCAAAAACACTCTGGATCTCGAACAAAGCAAGGCCGACGCCGGACTCATCGATGGCCTCGCCACCAGCCAAGCCCGCACCGAGCTGGAGCTCGCCCGCAACGATGTTGCCATCGTCGAGCGGCAGCGCGGGTCTGCCGAGCATGCGCTTGCCGTGCTTTGTGGAAACCGCCCATCGGATTTTTCCATCTCTAGCAGCACATCGAAGTCCGCGTTGCCAACTCTTCGCGCGGGACTCCCAGCCGAGGTCCTCAGTCGCCGCCCGGACGTTCGCGCCGCAGAGCAAGATCTGCGCGCCGCCAATGCCCGCATCGGCGTGGCTGAGGCCGCGTTCTATCCGAGTTTCAGCCTCAGTGCCGGTGGTGGATTCGAGTCCGTGGATGTGAAACGGTTCCTCGATTGGGAAAACCGCGTGCTGTCACTCGGTGCCGGCATTGCAGCCCCGATCTTCGATGGTGGGACTAACAAATTCAACTATCAGGCATCCATCAGTCGTCGTGATGAAGCGCTCGCCATTTACAAAAACACCTTGTTGGTCGCGTTGCGTGAGGTTGAGGATGCGCTTATCGATCTCAAAGGACTCGCGGGTTCCCGCACAGCGCTCGAGCAGGCGCTTGCCAGCGCGAGAGATACCCAGCGCATTTCGCAGGAGCGCTATGACAAGGGCTTGAGCGGTTATCTTGAAGTGGTCGAAGCCGGGCGCACCGTGCTGCGCGTGCAGCTGTTGCTCGCGCAAATTGATGCCAACCAGCGGATCACACTCGCCGCGCTCGCCAAAGCTCTCGGCGGTGGATGGAGCGGGAAGTGATGCCCATGCGGCGGTTTTAGATACCTTGCTTCCGGGAAATCTGAAGTAGGGAATCACCTTATAGGTTTATTGGGGACTAGCATCTAGTTTCAAAAGGTAAAGCGACGTCAGGCCATTGTGAATTCATGAGCAATGATTTCATTCAATGCCCCATGCAATACACAATCACTACACCACCATCTATTATGAAAAATCCATACGCACTTATTATTGCGGCCGCATGCTTCCAACCCGCGTTCGCGCAAGTCGTCGTCGAAGAAGTAGTAGTTCCTACTCCATCCAAAGAGATCGTGATTAAGACAGTCGTCCCCCTTTCCCTTCTCCTTCCACAGACGGCCCTTCATTGTATTCTCAGCTCAAGGTGAAAAAAGCAAATTCCTAGCATTATGAAGAAAGATTGACAGCTCGGTTTGCGGGGTGATTGTTTGCAAGGTATTCTCAAATCGACCATGGAAGATACTATAACTTTGACTCGCGCTTCATGTGCCGAACCTTCTCTCTGGCGCAGGCGGTCTCTGGTCACTGGAGGTGCCGTGTTGCTGATGTTTTTGCTCGGTTGGTTGGATTATGCCACAGGCTGGGAGTTGAGCGTGTTTGTGTTCTACGTGGTTCCCATCCTGTTGGTGGTGTGGCAGGGTGAAATGCGGCTTGCTATCATTCTGGCCGTTCTGTCCGGCGTGGTGTGGTGGCTGGCAAATTTGGGTGATCATCCCTATCGCTCGGAATTGAGCTATCATTGGGCCTCGCTGGGGCGCACGGCGTATTTCGTTCTTGTCGCGCTGGGTGGGAACGCCATCTGGGCGAGGCAGCGAATGGACCGGTTAATGATCGAAACCCTGGAACACATGAGGCAACTGGAGCGCGAAATCGTGGCGGCAGGCGAGCATGAGCAGCAGCGAATCGGGCGCGACTTGCATGACAGCTTGTGCCAAAATCTGTCGGCTATTGGCTTCGCTGCTCGCTCGCTGGCGGACGATTTGTGCGCCCGCTCCTTGCCTGAGGCACAGCAGGCGGGGGAGATTGAAGAACTGTTGCGTGACTCCGTGGTGCAGGCAAGGGATCTGGCACGGGGGATTTGTCCGGTGTTCTCGGGCGGGGTGGAACTCGAGGCGGCTTTGGATGAACTCGCGCGGACGGCGAAGCGTCTGACTGGCATGGAAGTGTCGTTCCGGAATGAGTGCGGGGCGCAGATGGTTGAACCGGACGCAGCGATGCATTTATTCCGCATCGCGCAGGAGGCGCTGAACAATAAAGGGTGCTGCGAATGGGTGAGCGATAGCGAACCCATTCGGCTGCGCCCTT